>JAJYVY010000011.1 GCA_021791775.1 Microcaldota archaeon
TAGCATGGAGGAGCTCTACAAAGCAATAAAGGAGCCAAACAGATAATCTTTTTATCCTGGCAGTGCAAACCTATTGATCGCTTGAAGACGTGGCATGAGACTTTCAGGGATTACCTATTCGGAGGGCTTGATGTGCCGGTAGAGGAAAACATAAGCCCTGAATCCCTCATCTCCATTATGGGAAAGGCGCTCGGCTCCACTTATATAAAAACCACAAATGGCATGGAGTTGAACTTCAGGGAATGCGAGCGGGCCTTCAACCTTATAAAAAACCTGGCGATCCACCTGCTGGTGAACATGGGGATGGGCAGGTCTTCTGCACTTGAACTTTGTTACGACATAGGGCTGAAAAAGGATGCCGATTATGGCCACTCCAATATCCAGAAATTCGGCATCGTAGGGATAGTTGTTAGGCTTTCCGACAAGGTCGAAAGGATAAATAATATATTTGGGAAAAATCCGAAAGTAAAGGGAGAAAGAGTGCAGGACAACCTTATCGATATAATAAACTATGCGACCTACGGTGAAATGCTGTGCGATTCAGCATGGGACTGATGCCTACATCCTGTTGACCAACGGGACCCCCAAAAGGCCCACGGCGTACTTGAGTGCATTTGCAAATGCCAGCGTGAGCGCCAACCTTGACTGTTTTTGCCCCTCCTCCTTTGCCTTCAGTATTGGGCATTGCTCATAGAAATTGCTGAAAGCGAACGATAAGTCCAAGCAGTATTCTGTCAGGATGTTGGGTCTGAGTTCGCTGCAAGCCTTTTCTGCCATGTCTGTAAGCCTGGCGATGCGCTTCGCAAGCCCAAATTCCGCATCGCTGCCTATGTATTTTGCGTCGAACTTTGTCTTTTTTATTCCTGAATCCTCCAAAAGTCTGAGCGCCCTAGCGTACATGTATTGGCAGTACGGCCCGGAATCCCCCTGGAAATTAAGTGCTTTATCCCACGAGAACATTATTTTTTTCTCCGGGGAGAATCTCAGGAATTCGAATCTTATGGCCCCCAAGGCCACGCCCCTCGCCGTCTCTTCCCTTTCCTTCTCTTGGAGCCTGAATTTCTCCCCTATCAGTCCAATCGCTTTCTCCATAGCTTCTCTAAGCATGTCATCCGCCGTATATCCCAACCACGTACCCTTCCTCCCTGCCAGGGCCCCACTCTCCAGCTCTACAGTCCCATAGGAAAGATGATTGAATCCCATGGCGGCGTCGTTTTCGCCCATCGCCTGAAATATCACCCTTATCATTGACTGCTCTGCGGTTTGGCGCGAATCTATGGTGTTTACTACCTTCTTTGCACTGCCAAAGTCCATATCCTTGCCTTCCCTGCTAGTCGTGTACAAGGGCTTGCCGTCTGGCTGCATCTCTATTAACTTCGAAAACTTGAAAGTATTTTTCAGGATCCCGAACTTCCACATGTGGAATGCAATATCTTTTGCGAGGTAATTAGGAGTGCCATCTGATCTAATCAGCACCTTCGCCTCCTCTCTCAAGCCCTTGAATTCTTTTGGCAGCTCCCTCATTTTCTTGAGGTCTATTATGGTGCAGTTCGCATATTTCCCCTCCTTTGGTCTGTCCAGCATACCATGCTCTTCAAGTATGTTTAATCCCCGCTCCAATATTTTGTCGTGTACAAGGTCGCTTTCCCAAACCAGCAGGTCGTGGTATATGCAATAAGCGAAAGTGGTCTCGCGTTCCGCCCTAACATATTCCTCGGCCTGTTTCCGCGAAAGTTCGGATTCGTAAGTGCCATCCTGGTCCATTAGCTGCATCAGTTCCCTGATTTCATCGTCAAGTTTGTGCTCCTCTATATACTTATAAGCGGCGACATAAGTCTCGCCTAGGGTGTGATCGAACTTCTTTTTTGGGTCGAACTGCAATCCCAGCTTGTCTCTATTCATGCTTCCCCAAAGAGCATGGGCAGCCTGCAGCCCCAAATCGTCTATATAATCTTCCCGCTCTACTTTGTAGCCGCATGCCTGGTGCAGATTCGATACGGAATCCCCCAAAAGCGCGCTCCTCACCTGCCCAACGTGCAGCGGATGTGCAGGGTTAGCGCTTGGATACTCTACTATGACCTTATCGCCATTGCCCATGTTCGATACGGGTTTTCCAGGCTGCACGTCGAACGCGTAGTTCAACACCTTCTCTGTAAATGAGCTTCTCTCTAGATAAAAATTTATGAAGCCGCTCTCAGCAGCAATCTTTTCCACGTGTTCTAGCGTGCCGATTTTCGATGCTATCTTCTTTGCCGCCTCTTCTGCCGGTATTTTGAGCTTTGCAGCCAGCCTGAAGGCTATCGAGCACGACAGGTCCCCATCTCCCTTCGACAATCCAATGCTGTTCGCCAAATCAGTGTCAGAGTAACTTTCTCCCAGCTCTTTTGCTATCCTCCCCATTTCCTTAACAATCCTTTTCTTGAGATTCGAATACGGCGATTCCACTTTACCACATCACATCAGGTTACTTTATCGAACTCCTTTAATACAGATGGTATTGCGGCAACAACGTCCTCAGCCGATATGTGAAGCCCGCGTTCTGCGTAAAGGCGGTCCCCAATCGCGGAATGAACATACGCTGCAGCAACAGCAGATTCGAAGAGGTTTTTGTGCAATGCTGCGTATGCTCCTAGCATGCCAGACAGAACATCCCCAGTCCCCATTGTTGCCAGGGCCGAGCTCTTCGCCCTGTTTATCTTTATTAGGTTGCCATCCGTTACTATGGTCTCGTGTCCCTTCAAAAGAACAATGCAACCCGAATCCTTTGCGAATTTCATTGCATTTTTAGCGCGCTCCGTAAGCGTTCTATTGGCAGTTGCAACGCCTGCGAGCGCCCGAAATTCGCTGTCATGCGGTGTTATAACTACGTTTTTGCCCAACAGCTTTTTCTGACCGGCAAGGCATCTGATGGCGCCCGCGTCTACGACTATGCGCTTGCCTGCAGCCGTCTCCATTTTCAATATTCGCTTCATCATCTCCTTTGAATGCTCGTCTGGTACCATGCCGGGCCCTACAACTAGAGAATCATGCTTGACGTTTGCTAGCGTGGCCATGCATTTGGCCACGTCCTTCCAGTCGACGTCCACAACAATAGGGGCAGCCACCTTACTGCGTGCAATTTCAGCTGGCCCCTTCGGAAGCGCCAGCGTCACGTAGCCTGTTCCAGTCAACAAAGCTGCCATGGCGTTGGAGGAGCCGAACCCTGCAAGCTCGGCGCCGCCGCTGAATGCCGTCCCTCCGATGATCAAAACCCTGCCATGGCTCAGCTTGTTTGCATCCGCAATTCTTGGTTCTGTGGCAAGCATAACGTCTCCCGGGCCAGCAAGAACCTCTGCGGTTATAGGTATTCCTATGTCTATGACCCTGACACTTCCGGCAAATTTACTCTTTATCAGCCCGGTCTTCATCTTGTGCAGGCAATATGTGTGATGTGCCTTGACATAAGCGACATTCGGCAAGCCCGTATCTGCATCTATACCGGAGGGTATGTCTACCGAAACTATATCCTTCCCAAACTTGTTCATTGAAGATATAGTGTTTATGAATAATGATGATAGTCTTCCTCTCAGCCCGCAGCCTATCAAGGCATCCACTACGAGATCCGCTTTTTTCAGCCCAGCTTGAAGGCGCATCATGCTCTGCTCCCCTATCTCCTCCACATCTACTATGCCGTTAAGCATACTGTAATTAAACTGTGCAGAGTCGTTTCTGATTTTTGATGGATCTCCTATTAGAAAAGCCAGAACATCGCAATATTTAAGCAGATGCCTTGCAGCCACAAGGCCAATCGAACCCTTTCCTCCTGTTCCGCACACGACAGCAATTTTTTTGCCGCCGTAACTCCTCCCTATCTCTTCGGCAACTGCAAATCCAGCTCCCTCAACCCTGGCGCTTTCGCCCATACCGAGCGCCAATGCATTTGCTCTCAACGCGAAGGTATCGGCTACTGACATGCTCTTCTTTGTGCAGTTTACAAACTCTTTTAAGCTTTGCATGGTCTAATATCATTGTACATGTATAAATTCCTATTCTTGGGGGTATTGTGCCGAAAATCTATAGACTCAACAACAGGCTTGTTATAAATCTGCCATCCGACATGATAGCGGCAATGAAGTTGAAGGATGGAGACGAGTTAGAGCTATTGAAGCATGATGACTACTTTGTGATATCTAAGAAGAATTCTGTCCAAATGCCCACACATACGCAGGAAACACAGCAAAAGTATTGGTCAAAGCAGGAGCCGAACGAGAAAGAGATAGCCCTTCTTAAGAAACTTGACCTTCTAAGGTACAATACCAGAACGAAAGACAAAGTCATTACGATACTGAACACGGAAGAGAAGAGGATCCTTTCGGACATGCTTAAGAAGAGGTTTGTAATCCTGTTCAAAAAACAAGGAGAACAGGAATACAAGTACAGCATATCAAAGTCCATTTATGACAGATTCCTGATGAGGAAAAATATGATGCAGAAGAAAGAGGAACAGGCTGCACAAAAGCCCCAACCAAAGAAAGAAGAGGTGGCGCCTAAGAAATGGGAGCAAATGCTTCCACAATCAGAATCCTATCCAGACCTCCTGGAATCTTATGGCTACATAGTGCTCATGAACGAGGCGGAGGCTCTCGCAGCATCATCTGCTCTTGAAGAGAGCATAAGGAGAGGGATGGTTATAGGCACAAGAGCATTCAATAAGAAGTTTTATGTCGTAACAAGGAAGTTTCTTGCCGCATCTGCAGCAAAATTAAGCAAGCTGGTAGGTCCTAAAGGCATAAGTGTTTCCGAACTGTCAAAAGAAACTGGAATCGCAGAAGACGGGATCAGGGCTGTGCTCTACATAATGGCAGAAGCCGGGGATGTAACAGAAGCGAGAAAGGATGTATTCAAGGAAGCGTGATCAAAAATTAACGAAGTGGTTGACTATAAGTATTATGACAGCAAACGCGACCACCGCTATCAGCACGATTTTTGGGTTTATCTTCGGTCCCTTGGTGGGGGCGTCGTAGAAGCTCATTACTCCTGCCTGAGACTGAGGAGACTGCAGCATTGCCATGCTATCGCTATATTATCCGCGCGTTAATTTAAAATCCTTTGTTTTAGTACAAGCGGTGCGGATAACTCAAACTTTTATAGGAGGGAGGAGGCCACATAGATTTTTATTGCTATAGTGCAATCTACATCCGATTTGATGGCCACAACGCCAAAACCTTATGATTCCGAGAAAGCAGTCATGTCTAACCTGCCGAAATACGAAAATGAAATAGCGGACCAAGTGGCACGCGAGATAAACATAACCGGCCCCATGGCATTTTGGATATCGATGCTCTGCATCGGCATGCTTTTGCAGTTTGTTTTTGCTCCTCTGGCTGCAGGCAAAGCTTCCCTAAGTGCCGGATTTTTATCTACTGCAAAATACATACTCTACCTGCCAGGTTCATTGGTTTTTCCGCTCATAGTGTCGGTATGGGCTGGTTCAAGGATAGGCTATTCTAGGAGGAACATTAATGCAGCAGCAAAGGCCGGTCTGTTGAATGGCATATACATGTCGATAATATACGCAATAGCCATAATCGTGATATACCTGTTGATAAGCTATATAAGCCCGCATAATCTTCCCGTAGGATTTACCTTGCAGAGCTTTCTCACAAACCTGATGGCCATCCCGGTTGCAGTGGTGATAGTGCTCACAACTGTCATGACTCTTCTCTCTTCGGCTAGGCATAGCCAGAAATGATCATGCCTTGCCAGCGGCGCTCACTATCTTTATTATGTCGCCATCATTCAGTACATGGTCCTTGGCTATTCTCATCTTTGTCCTTGCATCTATGGCATAAAGCATCTTTTCGGCTATTTCTGTATGGATCTCTCTTGCAAGATCCAGCGCAGTCCCGCCTTTTTTAAGCAGTATTGCATCCGGCAGCACATTTCCAAAATGATCTGTAAACCTGTGTTCGTCCTCTACAGGATATACCACTATGTTGTTAAGCACCTCAAGATACACTTTGTTTATCAGCGTCTGCACTCCGTCGCCATTGCGCTCTATAAAGTCCTTTATGAATGACACCGCGCGCTCCTGCTCTTCAGGTATGCCCTTCTTTAGCAGCGCTATCTTCCCATCCGCGCCCTTTTCTATTATGCCTTGTGCCACGGCTTTATTCACCGCCAGGGATACAGCAGCAGAACACGCCACGACATTCGCACCCCCATATTCCTTTTTCAGCCTTTCAAGATTGTCGGAATGGCCCCCGATGTCCGCTTTGTTGGCAGCAATGATAAATGGTTTTGATTCGGATAATATCGCCTTAGCCAAAGAGAATAGATCGGCATCGGTAAAGGAAGACTTTACGGCAGAGACGCCAGAATTTTTTACTGCTTTTTCTATTGATTCGTCGCTAACTTTGAGCCCTGCCAGGGCCTTAGCCAAAGAGCCCTGCAACCCCTCCCCGCTGCCATCTTTTATGTGCCTTTTTATTATGTCGGAAAGCCACGCGGCCAGTTCTTCCAGTACCATTTTTATGTCTGCAGACGGGTCACAATTCTGGCATGGGTTGCCCATAGGGTCGGTTCTGCCCGACACGTCCACAACAATTATCAGGGCATCAGCGGCTGCTATGTCATTGAGGAACTGGTTTCCCATGCCTTTGCCCTCATGCGCTCCCTCAATGAGGCCTGCAACATCAATGACCTTGACCGGTATCTGCCTGATCCCATTAATGCAGCCTGAGTTTTTTGGGTTGCATGCGCGCAATCCCAGAGAAACATGCGGGCATTTCTCCGTTATGTATGCGATGCCCACATTCGGCTTTATTGTCGTAAAGGGATAATCTGCTATTTGCACATCTGTGGAAGTGAGAGCAGAGAAAAGCGTGCTTTTCCCTTTGTTTGGGGCGCCAATGATTCCAGCTAACATGCATTCACTTGAAAAGTTTTATTTTAACTATGCGTTTGTCTTCCGCTTCGCGCAGCGTATAGTAAATGACTATGAGCGACAGCACCATTATGACCCCTATCACTAGGGACTCTTTCGGCATTCCGATCATGAAAAGCAGCAACGCCACAACGCCTATAATGGGAACGTAAGGATACAGCGGTGTCCTAACCTCCGCCTTTACGCCCCTCTTTCTGAAATGGATCACGGCGAAGCCCACAACAAGATACGATAGGAGTAGTCCGAAGTCGCTTATTGCTGTCATAACAAATATATTTCCAGAAAAAAGCATTATCATCGCCACAATGGCAGTCACTACAACGCTCTGTGTTGGCTCTCCCCGTTTTTCATTGTATCCTCTGAGCAACTTGGGCAGAAGCCGGTCTTTGCTTACCTGGTAAAGTTGGTTTGACGAGGCTATAATCATAGCTAGAGAAGCAGATGCTGTAGCCACGAGCGCCCCGATTCCCACCGCAAGCGAGACCCACGCCGGTGCACTGGAGTAGTGCAATGCCATGGCAAGCGGATCACCGCTGACATTGTATTTGGAAGCCGGCATAAGAAGGAGGAGGGCAACAACCACAGCTATGTATATGGCCATGCTGATGACGACTGCCATCAACGTGGCTCTGGCTGCAGCCTTTCCGCCACCCCTGATTTTCGGTGTCAGTGTGACTATTGTCTGGAAGCCAGTATACGCAAAGAATATCACAAGGCACGCGGCAAAAAATGCGCCCGCACCGCTTTGCGCTTTAGATATCGTGAAGTTATTGAGGTTGAAACCCGAATTGTGGAATGCAAAAACAAGCGCAAAACCTATAAACAGCAGCAAAGCGACTATTTTTATTACCACTAGCACAAAGTCCGCTTTAACTGCCTTTTTCATCCCTGTGACCGTCAAGGCTGCTAGGGCAACTATCAGAAGAATAGCAAATGCCTGTATGCTTCCGCTGAAGGAGATCCCCAGAAGACTTGCCAAATATGATCCGAAACCAGTGGCAATCACCGCCAAGGCGGTGGCGAAGCTCAAGTATAGCAATATGCCGGTTATGAAACCAAGCTCGCTGCCGAACGCCTCATATATGTATGAATAGGCGGCACCAGTCAATTTTGGGAATATGGAGCTAAGCTCGCCTAGTTCAAATGCGATTATTAGAGCTACAGCACCAACAAGTATGAATGCAAAAAGGGCATCCGCGCCAGCCTGCGCTATAGCAGTACCACTCAATACGAATATTCCCGCCCCTATTATCGCACCAAGCCCAACAGCGGTAGCCAGCATGGTGCCTATCTGTTTATTCTTTGCATTCTCCACATAACCCAATAGCATTATATACGAAGTTTATTAAATATTAGAAAGGATTTCCATTCGCGCAGGGGTGGCAGAGCATGGCCAAATGCGACGGGCTTAGGCCCCGTTCCTTTTAGTGGGTGCGAGAGTTCAAATCTCTCCCCCTGCAAAATTAATTTGCGACGACAAGCTAGGGTTCGGAAATCCGAAACGGAAATCAAGGAATGGAGATAGACAATGCCTTTGGCCTAGAGCAAGCTCTAAGCCTGAAAACAAGGCTTTCCAAGCCGTTTTAGTCGTTATGCCTAGCCTCGAACAGCCTGCCTGTTACGCTCCATGCCCTCCCGAATACGCGTTTCTTTCGCTTCTGGCACGCCTTGCATTCGTCCTGCATCTTGAATATCTCTTGCTCTGTCCTTGATTCTCCAGTTTTGAAATCAAAAGTCATGGCATTATGCGTTTTGTAGAGATTCCAAACGATTAGAGAATCCTCAAGCGCATCTAGCTCGCTGTCGCTTACCGTTATTGTAACCCCATGTATCTTATTCCTGTTTCCCATTCAATCCTAAATGGTCGCAACAGCTACGCGCTTCTTGCCGCTCATGATTGTGCTCATCATCTTCATTGCTGTCTTGCTGGCCTCAAGTATCTCTATTTCGAGCGGTTTGCCCCTCTTGTCGTAGTGGGTTATGATATTCTCCTTCTGCTCGCCGAAGTCGAGCCTGCCCTTACCTAGGATTAGAACCAGGATGTCGGTCTTCGGATCATATTTATATATCATATCGAACACTTTTTGCTTTGTACGTAGTAATTACGACTAGAACGCTTTTATGCTCTTCTACTATCACACGGAGAACATGCCCGTTTAGCCTCCTTTGGTATATCCTACGCTCCGTGTGGCCTTTGGTAACTGAGTCGGGAGCCTCGAGCGTCTTTTCGACCATTGCCTTATCCACGCCATACTTGCGCATGCGCTCCAAGGCATGTGTGGTGAATTCTACATCCATGGTTAGCATAGCGAATTCAAAGCTTAAATAAATGCTGCACTATCCGCATCTTTATATGGCGTGACACCCTCCCACCGATGAATCGTGTAGGCTTCCCAAACTGAACAACAATGATGACATTATGGATGAAAACAAATATATATCTTTCCGACAAAATAACACTATACGCTGGGACACAGCGGAATCCGAAAGGATAAATTTCGTAGATGGGAACGTAAGACCTGTCTTCCAATCAGGCAAATCCGATGAAGCGAGAACATACCAAACTGAACAACAATATGATGTCATAGCCTCTGATGGAAAAGGAGGCATTCTATTTCTGCGGTTCGCTTTCATCCCACCGCTAAAGCATGTGGGATTTCCCGCTCATTGTGTTAAAGTTCTCTACATGCCCAAGCCATTCCATGTAGAGAAAACTTCCCTCGTAAGCCCTCAAAGCAAGGCTTTTTCGCGCAGGTTCGAGAGTTCAAATCTCTCCCCCTGCATATTTAACGGAAGATATATATATCTTAACATATATAAGATATGGTATATAGAGTGATACAATGAATGGAAACATGGGAGAAAACAGGCGACATATGTACGGAATGGGAAGTTGCTGCGGAGGCAATGATTGCAGGTGCATGCAGTGGAGGGATTCTGAGAGTGGACACGGAGCCGAGGACATAAAGGAGTACAAGGAGAGCCTGGAGCAGGAGATAATGAACCTTGAGAAGGAACTGAAAAGGGTCAAGGAGAATAAAGCCAAAACAGGGAAGTAGATGCAAAAACCGTGGTGCATGTGCGGTCCTTTTAGGATAGATCTGGTGCCGCGCGGATTGCTGAAACCTTATGTATTGTCACTCCTCTTTGAAAGACCGATGCATGGATTCGAGATAATGCAGGAGATCTCGGAAAGGACCAACGGCGCATGGAGACCTGGTCCAGCCGCGATATACCCAACACTGATGATGCTTGAGAAGGGCGGATACATAGAGCGCATGCACGAGAAGAAGCAGGGCGAAAGGGCAAGACTGCCTTTCAAAATCACTAAGAAGGGTGAGGAGGTAGTTTTGAAGCACAAAAAAACCATAGAAGAAGTATCACGGAATGCAGGTCTGTAAAAGTGAAATAGGCTGAATAAACCACTTGCTCGGCCATTATTCATGGTTCGGATGAACCTGCTTGGGCTTAGAATCTTGTGTTGTTTTTGGTGTGAAATATGGCTAGGAATATAGGCGTGAAACAGCTAGAAAACACTCTCAAACCCTTAGCGGGTGCGAGAGTTCAAATCTCTCCCCCTGCAAATGGATCATGAAAACACGCGCATCAAGTACCCCATGCTCTTGACGAACTGCAGAAAAGCAATAAAAACCGGCATTTTCATATGAAATTGGATGAAATAGCATGGTACATCGCGCAACTAGGAGCGGTCTGCCTTTGGAACTTCGCAAGGAGTTGGAATCCTGCATGACCTGCCAGATAACCGATCAGGGTGGCACCAATCACCTAAACGCAGGAACCTACTCAATCATAACGGCATATCTTGTGCCTGTTCTAGGATCGCCATACGAGATGGGCAGCAAGCACGAAGTCGGGCATACGGGGGCTCTCAATACATTCATCAATTCTTATTTAATAGCCAGATTTTTGCTGCAGAACAGCGAAGGGAAATTGAGCACGCTCAGCTACCCTGCGGATGAGTATACCTTAGAAGCGCTGAAAGACCTTACAGGGAAGAAAATAATATCCGACGGCAGCATATTCATGATTGAGGGAAGCCGTTGCCACATGGCTGACATGCAAATCAGAAGCGACGATTGCCAGAACCGCATATCACCAATGTATAGCACCCCCGCCCTAAAGCGCGAAGATATTTTCGCGAGCCTTGGCATGCTAAGGCAAGAGGCCTTGCGCCCAGGAGTACAATACGAGATAATCGACGTTGGGTTGTCAGCAGTGCCCAACCCGCTTAACAATAAAGTCATCAGGAGGATCATGAGTGTCAAGGTTAGAGAGGCAAAACAGGAGATGCTGCAATCCGAAACCAGGCTGGTAGACAGCCAGCCCATAACCCTCAGGATGTATTTCGAGAGATGGGAGCAGCCGCAGATAAATAGGGCATATGATTTTTTCAAGCGGAAGGCAGCGCATAAGTTCACTCCAAAAAGCAGAATATCTACTGTAAACAGGCCGAAAAGCCTGAACCAATTCCTCGCTAACTTCGTCGGGCCTTTGGAAGAGCCCATAATGAAGGTAGGCGAGGTGTATGTTCTTGATGCGATATACGAAAGAGATAATGAAGCTAGCCCAGCCTGCTTCTTCGTTTTTCACAGTGTAGATATTGACGCAGAGGTAGAGAAAAGCGGCAAACACATTCTCAGCAGCACCGGAGTCAAGACCTTCAAGGTTAACTGCTTTGGTTCAGCTCCCAGAGAGAACAGGGGAACGTCGCCTGCCGCTTCATATGCACAAGGAAGGAGCATTAAGGACATACGCGCCTTTTTTGCAAACGCAACAAAGAATTCCGAAGGCAAGAAATGCCTTTTTTCTGTAGCCGAAGACATATATGACGGAATGCTCGACTATGCATACTTCGGGAACGCCGTTCGGGGCTTCGAACTTATAAGGATGGAAGCAATAAATGTCAATGACAAGGAGGCGGTAGCCAGACTTTCGCGCGACTCCTTTTCAAGGCAAAATGCAAGGAACAAACTCATAAGTGCGGACATGAGATTCAACATAGATTAATGTCCGGCGCAATCAAAGCCTGGCATTTACGCTAAATGCCCCGGCAGGGAGCTGCTGCATAACTATGTCTGCGCTGCCGTAGCCCAGCGCCCTGCAAATCGACTTGGCGGCGTCCGACTTCGTCACCCTGCCCTCTTTTACAAGCACGTAGGAGTCTGATGCACCCCCTTTTTCTTTCATCCTATAGAAGCACATTTCAGGCACGGCATTAAGCCTTCCTTCTTTTACGAAAAAGACTAGCGATAGCGTAATCCCCCTATACCATTCTCTTTCGCCTTTCATTACAAAGCTACCGGTAGATATAGCGCCCATCGCAGTTGATTTGCTCACTTGCTCTCTCTTCATCGCGTATACATCTACTATGGGCAGCGACTCCTTCCACGCGCTTGAATAGCATGCAGCAAACTGCGCTGTTTCTTCTTTCGCCTTGGCATCGGCCCTCTCGCCATTCTTGAGTATCACAGCAGAAGCTCCGAATATGTTTGCATGGAAGAAGAGATCTCCATTCTCGAAATGCCTTGAATTCAGCAGCTCATTCTGCCTGGCATCCCTGCCTCCGACAGCGAGCATGCCATCCGATGTAAAAAACCAATGGAATTTCTCATACCACTCCTTCTGCGTGCTGACCATCTTCCGCAAACCTGCAGTATTTTTGGCAGGTGCCGGTACCGAGCTGGCCATCCTTTTTTCAAGCATCTTTATTGCCTTCTCCGCTCCCAGCTTCTTTTGTGCTAGCCGTTTCGCCTTTTTGTAGTAATCATCCGCGTTATCCTGCGCCGATTTGGTAAAATCTATTTTTATCTGCATATCATATCAGTGAGAAGTTGCCTGCCACAAGCAGTGATATTATTATCGCAATGATGAAGCCGATGACACCTATGAGTACTATGCCGAGTATTATTATCTTTGCCGTTCTTTTGAACCTCTGCTCGTTAGGCTTGTAGCTGACATACAGTATGTGCCTTGCATTGGATATGAAGTTCTTTATGTTCGACATTGATGGCATAGAATCATTTATATTGTTTGTATTGAATTAGTAAATGAATTGCTTTTTGTATTTTTATACTTTTGGTGCCCAAATGAAAAAATACGATGCGGTTGTGGTCCACTTTGGCGAGATCTGGCTCAAAGGAAGGAACAGGGGCGCCTTTATACAGCGGCTGATCCACAACATCGAAAGGAACCTGCATGGCCTTAGCCCGAAAATAGCAAACAAGAGAGATAGGCTTCTTCTGTACTTCGAAGGCAGCAAAGAGCTTTCCAATTCTTTGGACAGATTGCAGTATGTTTTCGGAATATCATGGTTCGGCCCGGTAAAAATCGCCAAAAATGCCCCAGATGACATATTAAAGGCCGCCAATAGCATCCTCTCGAAAAACGAGACTGTAAGGCTAGAAGCGAATAGGTCTTACAAGGAGGTACCATTCAATTCAAGAGAAATCATAAATCTTTTCATAAGATCCAAGAATCGGAAGTTTAATGTAGATATAAATTCGGCACACACGATGAACATCAGTGTGATAAAAGACTTCACAATCCTATGCGCAGATAAGCACAACGGCGCAGGCGGCCTACCAACCGGATCTTCAGGCAAGGCGATAGTGCTGCTTTCTGGAGGCATAGACTCCCCAGTCGCTGCGGTATACGCGATGAAAAGGGGTCTCGACGCTGTATACCTGCATGTGCACGCCTTTGATACAAACAAAAAGGCATCATCGTCAAAGATGCGGGTCCTCTTGGAAAAACTTTCCAGATACGGCCCAGCCCCAATCTATTATGCACCCTCTTATCTTTTCCAGTCTGCAACAATCAAAATACCAGCTAAATATGAGCTCGTTCTCTTTAGGAAATTCCTTTTCAGGCTGGCCGAGGAGATTGCTGAAAAAGAAAATGCGGATGCAATAGTCACAGGTGAAAGCCTTGGTCAGGTTGCATCCCAAACCATACCAAATATGACCGCCGCACAGCAAGGTATAAAGCCCATTATAATCAGGCCGCTTATAGGGTTCGACAAGGCGGAAATAATAGACAAAGCGAAAAGCATAGGCACATATGAAATATCCATAAAGGAATACAAGGACGTGTGCTCCATTGGGGTGAAGAATCCCTCTACCGCGATGGACGCCTCTACGGTCAACCGCTTGTATGCCGATTGCAAACTTGACCAGGTGCTAAAAAGAACGCTCGCGCTTGCCGAGCTGCAAAATGGTGATCAGTCATTCCGTAATCTCTCTAAGAGTGGCGTCTAAGTCGGTCTCCAACCCATACCTGCGCCTAAAAAACTTAAGTAAATTGAATATGTCCTTGCGTAGGAATTCGGCTGCTCTTGGGTGCTTTGCAGAGACCGCCTGCCCCCAATCTATTATGAATGGCACATCGTCATTCATCAATATGTTGTATTCGCTTAGATCGGCATGTATCAGCCCTCTCTTGTAAAGCCTCTTTGCGGCAACAAGCAGTTCGTCCAGCGCCTTTTCAGGTTTTTCAAGTTCTGCATCGTTGAGCGTAGGGAAGATTGTATCCTTTCCACCAAGAAACTCCATGGCGAGTATGTTCCCATTGAACATGTACGGCTTCGGGGCATGCACTCCCGCGGCCTCGGCAAGCATCAGGTTCCCGAATTCCTTTTTGCACCATGTGTTTATTATTCCCGCTTTGCCACGGCCCGCCTGCCTCTCGAATCTCGGGTCGCCTTTTATGTAATCTGACATGTTGAAAAATGAGGAAGCATCAACCCTGAAAAACTTCAGTATTACGTGCTCCTTTCCTGCCACGACCTCAGAACTTCCGGGTTCTGCTATGTATATATCCGCCTCCTTGCCGCGCGCAATGCGGTAGCCCAGCCTTGATATTATCCCCTTGTTGAAGAACTTGCTCAGATAGACCATGGTTTTGGTGTTGAATATCCCCTGCGGCGTCTTTATCTGCTCCTTCAGCATGAAGTCTTCCCTTTTCGGGGAATGCCTCTTAGACCTTCTTCTCGCCATACTAATCGATTGCCTAGCGGCTATTAAAATCCTTGCGAATCGCAGCTCTGTTGCAGCCGAACTCTTAGTGACGTCCTCCTCGGGCTAAAGCCCGAGGCTTCCTCTGCCGTCAGGGTATGTTCTCAGTCCCTCGATTACCGCCTCCTGATGAGGTCTTACAAAATCTCCCTGAGCGTCAGTTCGGGCACGTCCTGCCCTACCTCTTTTGAGTATGTTTATTGATGCATTTATGTCCCTGTCCTCGTTTAGGCCGCAGACTTCGCAGTAATAGACCCTTTTCGATAGAGGCATGCTTTTGAGGCTGCCGCAGTTGCTGCATGCCATTGTTGTGTTCTGCGGATTTACTTCTATAACTTCCATACCGGCGCTTTCAGCCTTGTATGAAAGCATATGTATGAACCTGTTCCATGAAGCGTAATGTATCGTCTTTGCGAGTTTGCGGTTCTTCACCATATTCTGAATTTGGAGTTTCTCCACGGCGAATGAGGTGTATCCTGAATTCACGAGTTTGTCTGTCACTTTCTGGAGATAGTCGTTCGTCTGGTTGTTCGCGATCCGGTATTCCCTGCTCATCCTTTCTTTTGCGAACTGCCTTCTCTTCGAGCCCCGCTTCCTCCTTGCGACTATCCTCTGCCATCTTGCGATGTGCTTCTCCGCATTCTTCCTGAAATTCGGTTTGGTTATTCTTGTCCCATCGGAGAGGACCGCGAACGTCTTTAACCCGACATCTATCCCTACAGGATTCGTGTCTTCCATCTTTGGGATGCCTGCCTCTTTTGTAGCAACGAATATTGCGTAGTACCTTCCCGCATCCCTCTTTATCGTAAGGGTCTTGATCCTGCCTTCAATGGGCCTATGCAGTTCAATCCTTACCCTGCCTATCCTGCTAATCCTGAGCATCCCTCTTTTGCCTGATTTTTCTATCGAAAACGCGCCGTTATCCTGCGGGTATATTATTGATTTGTACCTGTCTATCGACTTGAACCTTGGAAAACCCGCCTTTATCCTTTTGCCCTTCTCCCTTTCCTTTACCCTCCCGAAGAAGTTTTTGTATGCTTTCAGTATCCTGAATTTTATCTCGCACCTTGTCTGCGAGTATAGCCGCAGGTATTTTCTGTCTTCCTCTGTCTCCTTTGCGAACCTGTTAAGGGCCGCCATGGAGATATTTGCGTTTCCGTCTTTGTACGACCTTATTGTCTTTTCAAGAATGAGGTTGTAGAACTCCTTTGCAAGGACAAGCCTTTCGTCTATCTCCTTCTGCCTTTTTACGTCGGGATAGATGCTGAACTTATAAGCCCTTGTGACGTCCATGGAACTGGTATTGCAGTTCATATTTATATACTTTACTACATGGCGGGCATACTGCAGCCCAATTCATCCCCTGCCCTGAAGGGCGGGGATTTCTTAAGCCAAGACATTTAAGACTTTCTCTGCAATATATTAACGGTGTATATCATGGCAGAAAAGCGCAGCATAGTTACAATAGACCCAGAACTTTCATACAGGAGGCGCCTCCATTATATGGAAAAGCATTCCGGATGGCACATATTCAGAGCGGTGTACTGGGGCATATACATATTCGTTATAGGGATTCTGCTCGCTACCATGGTGCCCTCCACTTTGAGATATTCGGTCTATTTCGGCTGGACGCTGATACTGTTCTCACTCTTCTTGATTGTCTATGGATTCACTTCTGCGCTCCACCTAAAGCTCATGAAGAAGTATGCCTGAAGTAATAGAACTCAGGAGTGCAGAACAATCAAATCCCTAATTACTGGTCCAGATGCAGCTGCCAAACATATACGAATACAAGCACTATAAGCTTCTCATAATAATACCCATAGCCATGCTGCTAGTCAGCATCTACTTCATACCTAAAATACAGCTGGACCAATCCCTCAAGGGAGGGGTGAGCATACAGCTCCAGACAAATTCCACAATAGACACCAGAACGCTAGCAGCCGGAATAGACTCGGCTCTACCAGGCTCTCAGGCAAGCATATCGCGCTCGCCGGGAGGGGTTTCCGTAACTCTAGCATCTAATAGCACCCTCTATCAGGCAGATGCCTATTCGACTGCGGTTTATGCATCTTACGGGAACTACAGCAACGCCGCATACCTGATTGCAGCGTACAAGACGCAGCTGCAGAGCCAGCCCAACAACAGTAGCCTAACTAGCGCGCTTGATGGCGCTGAAACAAACCAGTCTAATGCGCTTACTGCCATGCAGGGCAACCTTGCAAATGAGCTATCCTTGCTTTCGGTGTTCAATGGAGGGCCTCCAGCATTCAATTCAACTGATGCGCAGGCCATGGCAGCACTCTCTGCAAGCGCCTACTCCAATGCGTCATCAAAATACAAAGACAAGGTTATATCCGTGTTGAGATCGCTTGTAAACTTCAGCAGCTATTCCTACAACGAAGTAACCCCGACGCTAGGGCTTTTCTTCCTCTCCCAAATAGAGGACATAATAATATGGGCATTCGTGGCAGTAGCAATAGCTGTGCTCTTCATATTTAGGAACCCGGTACCTGCCATGGCCGTGGTATTCAGCTCTGCTAATGACATCCTCGTAGCTCTGGGCGTCATGGGGATATTCGGGATACCCTTTGGGGTAGCGTCTATAGGGGGCATACTCATGCTCATAGGTTATTCTATAGACACGTCGTTACTCTCTTCCATAAGAATCCTGAAAAGGAGCGAAGACACCGCAGTGAAAAGAGCGTACACAACAATGAAAACCGGGATAACAATGACCTCTGCTGCGATAATAACATTCGCGATACTTTTTATCGTATCATATATCGCATTTATACCCACTTACCTAGAAATATCTGGCGTGGTGCTTGCTGGCCTGCTCGCAGACATCTTCACAACGTGGTTCGGAAACACGCCTATGGTGTTGGCGTACAAAAAGAGGAAGGAGCTTAGATGAACTTAAAAGCGTATCTGAAGGATAGGCGGATAATAGCGCTCATAGTCATAGTGGCAGCCCTCGCCCTCCTGGACGTGCACTACGGGATACATCTCGGAATAGAGTTTGTAGGAGGCACGCAAATACCAGTAACTCTGGAGCACAGCATAAACTCAAGCGACATGTCCGCGCTAATAGCATCGCTGCAGCAAAGGGTTTCGACATTCGGACTGAAACAGGCTACTATCGAGGGCATAGGCAACAGCGAAGTTTACGTTATAATCCCTACTGTATCGGAAAGCGAGATAAACCAGACCATAAGCGTTATTCAAAGCCAGGGAACCTTCCAGGGGATTGTGGCTGGCAGAGAGGCGCTCAACGGCAGCGGGATACTGAAGGGCAGTATAGGGCAGCCTTCCCCCACGGTGCTCAACAATTCGGTCGAATGGCAGGTGACATTTTTTGTTACAGAGACTGCAGCAACGAACTTCGCCAAAGTCGTATTCGGGCAGGCGAACCAGCCGCTCTACATGTTCCTAGACAGACCATCCTCGACTCTGGTCCTTTTCGCGGGCTCCATACCAACCAATTCCTCTTCGCTGATATCGCAGTCAACAGCGCTCTCCGCCATCGAGCAGGCGCTCAGCGAGGGCAACAACACCATACCTGTATTTGTGGTGCAGAACACCAATTATAGCATCAGCGGCGTGGAAGCGTATCTCAAGAAAAGCACAGGAAAGTACAGCAAAATAATAGCCAGCTCTAATCTCAATGGCACGCTCCTGCAGTACCTGAGTAGCAACAACTACACCGTAAAGCTGCAGAGCAAGACGAACATGACACCGACATTTACAATAATAAACCTCAACCAGACAGTTGTCGAATCATGGCCGGTCGTAGGCCTGCTCTCCTCTCCAGTGCTAAATCCCTCCATAACGAACGGAAATGTCAGTGACAGCTACGAGATATCCGGTGCCGCCCCTTCAGGATTGACCAAAACGGGGCAGTTGGCATTTGCCACAGCTCAAACGAAGCAGATAGCAAGCGTACTTAGCGGCGGCGCTCTGCCTGTAGCAGTTTTCGCCGGAACCCCGACAACCATACCCCCGACGCTTGGCTCCCACTTCCTGTACGTGAGCCTGATCGCAGGCGGCATAGCAATACTGTTCGTTTCTGCATTCATAATGGTCAGATACAGGAAGCTCTTCCTGGTCGGACCGATAATCATAACGACCGCCATGGAGCTTTTCATAATAGTCTCGATAATAGGGCTCATAGGCACTATAGATCTTGCCGCAGTCGCGGGCATGATAGCTGTTGTGGGCACAGGGGTAGACGCCCAGATAATAATAACTGATGAGGTGCTGATGCACAGGGAAACGCAGAGCTCGGCAAAGATGCTTCTCGGGCACGCATTTTACATTGTCTGGGCTGATGCCGCACTCCTCGTAGTGGCAATGCTCCCCCTCTTCTTTTCTACGTCTCTTGTGACCATAATAGGATTCTCCGAGTCTACAATAATAGGTGCCTTGCTCGGGGTTATGGTGACAAGACCGGCATACGGAGCCATAATAGGCAAACACTATTCCTAGTGGTAAGATGTTAAGATATTGTCCGACATGCAATGCTTCAAGCGACGATGTCCGCTTCATAGGCGAATTTTGCGAGAATTGCGTAAAGGAAAAGATAAGCAAGGGGATTCCGGATTGTGCAACCTTGGAAGTATGCAAATCCTGCGGGAGGATAAGGACGCATGAAGGATATGTGCAAGCCAGCAGGCCCGCCATAAAGGATGCGCTTTCCCTGTCGTTGGGGGTAAAGTGGAACATATCTGTAAATG
>JAJYVY010000012.1 GCA_021791775.1 Microcaldota archaeon
CAACGCCTGGGCTTTAGGCGAGATTAATCTAAATCTAGCCTAGGAGCTGCACTTTTGAAAGCCCAGCTCAAAGCCCAATGGCTCTAAGCTCCAGGCAACGTGCTACTTAGTAAGTATCCTGCAGCCATCCTTCTCTACGACTATCTCCAGTTCGGATTGGGCTACCATCCCCTTACCCACTTCTACCAAGGTTGGGTACATTGTCAGTGCGCCCTGCCTGGCAAGCTCGGCCACGCCTGCATAAAGAGCAAAGCGCGATGGCACCACATTGGAAAGCCACCTGACCGCGAAAGGCTCATGGCTATATCTCTTCTTTATTTCCTCCTGAAGGCTCCTTGATTCCTTCATACGGACCTGCGCATCCGATTCAAATCCGTATATTTCGCATATGTCGCTTTCACTGACCATCCCCCTGCCATTTGTGGCGAATGGCTCGATTGCGACCACCATTCCCTCTTCCAATTTGGTATCGTCGCCATTGTCATAGTTGGGCACGAATATGTCAGAGTGCAGGTCATGCGTCTTGACTGTATGCCCTCCAAGATTCTTTATCGGGAGGAAACCCTTGGCCAAAATCGACCTTTCTATTTCTGCCCCTATCTTTCTGACTTCTACCCCGCCTCGTACTACCGAAATAGCATTCTGCAGCGCCTCCATAGAAGCCTCTACCAGCTTCTGGTTATTCTGTGATAGATCAACTGTAAGCGCGCAGTCGCCCAAAGTCCCATTCTTCTCCGCCCCGAAATCCACCTTCACAACATCGGCGTCACCGAATATGGATTCGTCATCCAATGCGGGGGTGTAGTGCGCAGCCTGTGCATTGACAGAGAGATTAAGAGGAAATGCCGCGCCGAAGCCATTTTCCTTAAGAAAGCCCTCGGCCTTTCTTGCCACGTCTATCAGCTTTGCACCGGGTTTTACAAGGTCCCTCGCCATCAGTAGCGCCTTATACGATACTGCCCCTACCTCCTCGGCGATTTTCATGTCCTGCTTCTCGTCTTCCATACTAAGCAACTCTTCCCGGTTTCTTTATCCCAACAAACGGCGTTTCGGTCTCCACAGGATCACAATTTCTTCTGGGTTCCCAGCCCCTTCAATTCATCCTCATCGAAGTTAAGTTCTTTAAGTATGCGCATCGTCGCAGGTATCACCTGGTGGTTTATGTAGTAATCAGCATCATAGCTGTCCGCAAATTCCTCCAGCTCCGCCTTATCGGATATTGAAGAGCCGCGCTTTGTAACAACATAGCTTATCACTGCGTGCTCCACCTCGTCGCGCCTCTTCTGCCCTCTCTCTACGGCTTTCTTTGCCGCAGCCAATTCTGGAGATTTTACATCATAGTTGCCTATGCCCTTCCTGAGCTGCGTGCTTATGGCTAGTTCGCTCAGTTTCACCTTCCCCTCCCTGAGCTCCTTTATCACAGATTTTACAACGGCCGCCGCCTTCTCCGCGTTGCCTTCCTGCAGTATTATCTCCAATACCCGCCTTTGGGTATCCCTGGCGATTTTGGACCAATCTCTTCTGACAAGCTCGAATCCCTTGATCTTTATCCTTCCCGATTCTGATA
This sequence comes from Microcaldota archaeon, assembly GCA_021791775.1. Taxonomy (GTDB): domain Archaea; phylum Micrarchaeota; class Micrarchaeia; order Micrarchaeales; family Micrarchaeaceae; genus JAJZAB01. Next base: position 1,568 of record JAJYVY010000012.1, read on the forward strand.
TGAGCGCGTACTTCTTCTTCGCCCCGCCTCCGCCCTCCATCTTCTTTCCCACGAATACGCCCCTCCTGTAGAAATCCTCCAGCTCAAGTTCCATATTTTCAGGAAGTTTCGAATTAAATCCCTTGAGGAACGCCAAGGCCGCATCCTTATCCTTGTTTCCCAGAAGAAGTATCGTCGAATCAGTATCCCCATACAGCACCCCAAACCCATTCTGCTCTGCTGCCGCCATAGCATCCTTTATGTATTGCCTGCCGTACGCGGTGACGCTGCCAGCGCAGTCCCTTGAATACCACCTGGATCTCGCATAGCCGAGATAGCCGTAGAACGAGTTGGACAATATCTTCAATGCCTGCGACCTGGCCCCCAGATAAACATCATCCGGATTTTTCTTATACTGCTGTTTTATGCTGATTCTCTTCCGGGCGAATTCTTTTAGGATCCGCGGCATTATCCCCCCTCTTTCCTTATTGAATTTCACACCAAGCGGCGACTCGTAATAGTCTGCGCAGTCCTTGCACACAGTTGCAGGGTCTATGTTGTACGAGATTATTATGGAAGGATACAGCCCCCGGAAGTCAAAAACTACGAGGTTGTCATATATGCCCGGTTCAGGGGTCTTGACATATGCCCCCTCTATCGGATTCCTCTCTCTTTTCCTCATTTCATTGTCGTCAGGTTTGTTCGGCACTATCTCTCCCGCCATGGCTGCATGCCTCATTAGGAGGTAATCGACAAGCTGGCCAGTTGTCGACACAGCAACATCGCTCAGCACATCACCGGTCTCCCTTGCGAGCTCTATTGTTATCGGCGAAAAGGTGTCGTAGACTTTCTGCAGCGCCAACGAATCGCTAAGGTTGTATTCTGCAAGCTCCTCCAATTCCTTCCTGCCTCCATCCCAAAGCTTGAATATGTCGGTCTTCTCAACAGTCGTTTTCTTGTTTCCGCTTATCGCCTCGTATACGCTCTTCAGCGTCTTGTTGTTGAACCGCAATATGTTTTCGGTAGCCCCCACAATAGATATGAATTTGACAACATTGTACATGTCGACATGCACCCTTCCCGCAATCTTTACTCTTTCAACCAAACCGTGTTTTTCCAGTTTTGTATCGCCTTCAAATCTGCTGAGGTTGAACGATATGCCAAGAAGTTGCGCACGCTCCAGCATGTATTTTATGTCGAAATTTGCGGTGTTGTATCCGGATATGATGTCGATATCGAGCTCTTTCACCTTTGATATAAACTCAGAAAACAGCTCCTTCTCGTTTTTGACAGAATGCACAAAGTCCTTTGCTATGCTTTTGTAGGTGAGGACGGATGCTCCAGATCTCCCCCCGGACTTGTAAGAATAGCTTATCATTATGACAGGGTCTTTGCCAGCCCGTGGCACTCCCAGAGGATTGTAAACCTCTATGTCAAACCAAAGTATGTTGAAGTTTACGGCATTGCCGTTGGATCGCTTCATGGATTTTATGAAGAGCCTGCCGTCCCTCTCTTCCACCTCTGCAACGTAACTGGAAAGCGGCACGATATCATTGTCTATCGCATATCTTTTTGCGAATGGTATGTCGTATTCATAGCACATTCCGTATCTTGTAGCACGCGAACTCAGTTTTGGTACTTCCAAGGGGCTGGATACAACAACCTTGTAAAGTGTGCTTTCGACTCCCCCAACCCTCTTTTTTACAGCTTTAACCTCTTTGGCGCTGGCATCTACCCCGGACAGCAACCGCATAAGCTCATCGGCATCCATCTCGGCATTGGGCAAAAGGTAAAAATACGGCCAAAAGCCGCCATCAAAAAGCTCGTACGCCTTTCCATCGCCACCTTTGAAGGTGACGCGTATAAGCCCTCTCTCTTTATCAAGAAGATAGTCGATATCCAATATAGCTCCTTCTATCTGCAACTAAGCACCTGGGACTTAGGAGAGCGAATCCACAGTGGATTACTTCTTCTCCTCGATCTTTGTCTTGCTTATCACTAAAGGAGGTATGAGCCCCAACGAATAAGCCATCAACGTGGCAGCAGCGCCGCACCTGAAATTTAGGTTGTCTAGTACCATCTCTGCGATTTCCGGAGGCAGGGTCTTGTTATCGTTCCACCTTTTTACAACGCCGTCCACCGCCTCCTTTGTATCCTTGAGCTCTACAGTCCCCGAAAGCTTTAGCTCGCCAATAGACTTGGCGTTCTTTGCTTCGCTGTCGAAATATGATGCTGAAAACTCATATCCTATCCTAAGCACATCTGCATTTCCGCTCACGCTTTCGAAATTGTAGTTCAGCTTCGGATACCTCTGCCTCAAAAGCCCTTCTGTAGAGTCGACTCTGCCTTCTGTTTTGGTTATACTGAATCCTGCCAGTGCCATCATCAAAATCACTAAATCCATTTTCGCATAAAGGTATTTATACCGATTGGTATTGTTGAACATAGCGCAGCAGAATGCGCACACCGCCATCGCATCGCAGCAATAAAGCTAAATACCTTCCACGGAAAATAGGGGTAGTGAGAAGATGCGCTCCCTGATATTCGTAGTAATTTTTGCGCTCTCGTTGGCGCTTGTAGCGCAGAATAGCTTCGCATCATACAATGTAACCGGCTTCTCCACAACGGTCACGCTCAACACTACTGGCAGTGCATCAGTGACAGAAGTCCTTTCGGTTACACTGACCAACTCCTCAATAAGCCAGTATAATATAGATAGGTCTGCACTGAATCTAACACTCAGCCAATGGCAGGAAATACTTGGGCCAACATTAACGCAGCACATAATAAACGTCAAAAAAGGCGTACACGCGTTCAAACTGTTGCCTGGGCCCATAACGCAGAGCATAACCGGCCAATACACAGCGCAGGTGATAATGCTATATGACGTTTACAATGTCACTACAATCAATCAAACTGCACCAAGAACCTTCTATCATACATTCAATTCCAGCGTGTTCAATTTTCAGCATGCAGCAAGCGGGGAGGTCCTGCCGCCTAACGCGCAGCTCACTATAATCCTTCCTTATGGGTCAAAGCTGCTTTCAGTATTCCCGTTGCCTGACTCCCCTTCCAACCTACTGACATCGGGTGATACCAACGTAACGCAGCTTACGTGGAACAGGGGGGAGCCACTCTCAAAATTCACGCTCACGTTCACCACCACGCAGAGCTTGCAAGCGGAGGTAATCCAGTTTTTCACCGCAGCATACAATACGCTCGGCATATTTACCTACATCATAATCGGCATAGCGATATTGCTTTTTATAGTGTACACTTATCTCAAAACTGAAAAGTGATGTTTTGCATGAGTATGAAGCTAGAGTATTGGAAATCCTAACAAAGGAAGAAAAAATATCGATCTCTGATTTAGAAAAGGAGACCAAGCTGCCAAAAGACAGCATACTGTGGACTATAGAGTCGCTATCAATTCAAGGCGCCCTCAAGATTGAGAAAAAGGAGGAAAGACACGCCGAATTAAGTGAGGAGGGCAGGAGATATCTTAAAAGGTTCCCGGAAGAAGCGCTGATAGAGCTGATAAAAAAGGCAGGCGGGCAACTAGCCCTCCAAGGCATAAAAGACCAGATAGGGCTAAATTGGGCGAAGAAAAACGGATGGATAAGGATAGAAAACGGCAATGCAGTCCTTACAGAGGAGGGGAGCCGGCAAATATCCGCAGGCGAATATGATCAGCGTCGCACGCTATCTAAAATAAATGATGCGAGCGGGCAGATAGACAATATGAAAGCGATGACAGAAACCATTGCAGCACTGTCAAAAAGGAACCTCATAGCCGTGAAATCCCGCAACGTGATCGAAACAATATCGATAACTCAAAAGGGAAAGGAGCTGGCGAATTCCCCATACGAAAAAGGAATAGGGCAACTGACCAGAGACGCCATAAAAAGCAGGGCATGGAAAGACACCGGCTTCAGGCGATACAGCATTGATGCTCCAGCCGAACCGGTATACCCGGCAAGATTGCACCCCCTCCACGAGTTCATAAACGTAGTAAGAAGGGCGTGGTTCGAGATGGGATTCACAGAGGTCACGGGCCCGATAGTGGAATCCGCGTTCTGGAACTTCGATGCCCTTTTCTCCCCGCAGGACCATCCCACAAGAGACATGCAGGACACCTTCTTCCTCTCAAACCCCAACAAACTGACCGTAGATGACTTGGAAGCTCTCAGCAACGTCAAAAAGATGCACCAAAAAGGATGGAAGGAGAAATGGATAGAAGACATTGCAAAGCAGGCAGTGCTCAGGACGCATATGACAAGCGTATCCGCAAGGACGATGAGGAGGTTAGCAAAGGCATCAGAAGTCGAGCTGCCAGCAAAAATATTTTCTGTAGGACCGGTGTTCAGAAATGAAAGCATGGATTACAAGCACGTGGCGCAGTTCCTACAATATGATGGCATAGTGGTAGGCAATGGTCTTACCTTCTCCAATCTTATAGCAACCCTTAAAAGGTTCTATGCAAAACTCGGCATGGCCGATGTGAAGTTCAGGCCTTCATACTTTCCTTTCACGGAACCGAGCCTGGAGGCGTATTACTACGATGAGGAGCACAACGACACCATAGAACTGACTGGCGGCGGAATCATACGTAAGGAAATAACGAAAGCGCTCGGTACAAACAAGAGCATATTGGCATGGGGTGGGGGCGTAGACAGGCTGCTGCTGAACAAGAGGATATTCGGGCTAGAGTCGCTGCAGACGCTCTACAAGAACAATATCGGTTGGCTAAGGAAAAGAGGCAGAATCAACACGCGTGATTAGCATGGCCACAGCAACATTCAAAATTAGCGCTTTTGAGCAACATGGCATCAGCAAGGAGGCACTGAATGAATTCCTGCCCAGAATAGGTATAGAGGTAGAGCGTATAGAAGGCGATCAGATAGCTGTCGATGTAACGCCTAACAGGCCGGATCTGCTGGACCAGGTTGGAATGCTGCGCGCGCTGCTTTTCTTTTCGAGGAAACGCGTTCCAAAAGAAAATGCATACATGACAAAGGGGCAGAGCGGCATCTCCATTACAACAACCCGGGCGGTTAGAAAGGTTCGCCCATTCATAGGGTGCATAGTCGTTAAGGGCACGGATTTAAAAGACGGCAGGCTAGAATCCCTGATAAATTTCGCAGAAAAGCTTAGCACGACATACGGCAGGAAAAGAAAAAAGCTTGCCATGGGGATGCACGACCTAAGCAAAATAGAAGGAAACCTAATCTACGACGCAGCGAAAGATCGGAGCTTTGTACCCCTTGGGGCCGGCAAAGAGATGAAGTTTGAAAAGATACTAGAGGAGCATAAAAAAGGGGTGGAATATTCAAATACGGTAAAAAGGGCAGGCAACCAAAATTATCCCTTTTTGGAGGACAGCAAGAAGGTACTTTCTATGATCCCAATAATAAACTCTGAAGCTACAAAGGTCACTGCTGGAACAAAAGACCTCCTTATAGATGTGACAGGGACGTCCAAGAATGCAGTAAATGAGGTCTTGCGCATGCTTGCATGCTCTTTCATTGATTCCGGAGCTGATGTGTATTCCTGTACTACTATCTACGGGAACAAGTCTGAAGAGTCGCCTGACTTGAAAAACGACGAGATAAAAATAAATGGCGCGCTGGTAAGGAAAACGCTGGGCGCGCAGATAGGCGAAAGCGAGATGATAGGGCTGGCTAATATGATGGGATATGTCGCTGCAAAATACGGGAACAGCATCATAATGTACCCGCCGCCATACAGAATTGACATACTCAATGAGCAAGACATAGTGGAGGATTTTGCCATAGCATACGGCTATGACAGAATAAAACCCCTGCCAGTCCCGAGCATAGCGCCAGCCAAGCCTGATGCAGATGCTGAGGACTCTGATGCCACTGCGCTTTTCATGGTAGGTTTGGGTTTCAGCGAGGCGATAAACACGCTTTTAACAAGCGAAAAGTCAAACTTCGATAATATGCGGAGGAAGTACGACAAGACATCTGTCATAAGCATAGCCGAATCGAAAAGCGAGGCGATAACCATGCTGAGGAGCGCCATCCTCCCTCAGCTGCTGGAAAGCCTTGCAAACTCTTCGAGCGAATCCATGCCCCAGAGGATGTTCGAGATCGGGCAAACTTTCAGGCTGGAGGGCAGCAGGCCCACAGAAGAGAAGCGCCTGGCATTTGTGATAGAGCACCCAAGGGCGAATTTCTCCGAGGCAAAGGGTGCGGTATCGGCGATGCTAGATTATCTTGGCCTGAAATTCACGATCGAGGGCGGGAAAGACCCCGCATTCATAGACGGCAGGTGCGCAAAGATAGTGGTAAACGGCAAAAGCATAGGCGTATTCGGCGAGATTCATCCAGAGGTATTGGAAAATTTTAGCATCGCAGAGCCCGTAGTCGCCGCAGAGATGCACTTGATTGAAGGTCAATAGATGACAGGTATCAAGCTCAAAAACGATTCTTACAGGAGTGCGGGTGGAGGGAAGTCAAAATTGCTTGGAGTGCCCTTTGTCCACGATGAAGGGAAGCTGAAGCCGAGGCTTGCATATCGTCTGGTGCGAGGCTCTTTTACAAGAAAATTAGCAACATGAGCGAGAAACTCCACATCGTTTACGTGTGTGAGGATGCCACCGCGATAGGCAGCAAGTTCAGATCCCGTGGAACCAGAAGCCCTTCTCGCCCTTCTTTGTCTTTGGCCCCTTCTTCCTTCCTAGGATTCTATCCACGACTGTAACCTTCTGTCTTTCGGGGTTTGGATTGCTGCCTTCCTGCACGCTTTCCATGTACTCCTTCTGCCATTCATGGAACTTCTCTAGCTTCTCTCCCTTGAGCTTCTCCATCTTCTCTTCCCATCCCTCCCTCATCCCTGCCCACTCCTCCTTTGTGTATCCGTACGGCGGGTGCTCTCTTATGGTTGGCGAGAAGTATGCATAGTTGTAGAATTCCTTTACATAATCGTAATCGCGCTCGTCGATGTTATTTGTGTCTACATGGACCCCTTCCTTGGCCAGGTATTCGATCAATTCCTGCAGGCTAATCTGCTCCCTCCTGTTCTTTGCGCCCTTGGGGTTGTATATAAGCGTTATCCTGCTCTTGGCGAAGTTCACGCTCGCCTTGATTACCGGCTCCATTATCGACAGCCTGTACTGGAGCATAGCTGCATGCTGCGGGTCGACCATCTCCTTCTGGCTCAGATTCCTGAAAACTACGTATTTTATGATCCTGTAGGGCATTCTGTACTTTTCGCCATTCTCATCGGTTATCCAGTCGTCCTCGACATGCCCCATCTGCCTTTCTTTCTCTAGGTCTTCCTTGTACTTGCTAACAGATGGTATGTTGTCGCGCCTGTCCATTGACAAAACCTTTTATGATCAGCAATCGCAATTGTCTCCGCATCCAGACTGCGCGGACTCCCCTCCCTTTCCTTCGTCGCCTCCGCATCCGCAGCTTCCGCCGCCTCCGCATCCGCAGGAGTCGCCAGCTTCCTCCATCTCGATGCTCTTCGGGACCTCGGACGTAGCACCGCTCGCATTCTGGACCACCACCTGTTGCGCAACTGTGCGCTTGGGTGCCATGTTGGAGAAGTTTACTACTCCCTTTCCTCCGTTTGAAGAAAGGGCGAAATAATCTGTCATGTTACCATATGTCCTTATATATGCCTGGCTCGCCTCCAGCTCCTTGATATTCCTTATGTACTTATCCTTCGAGTATGCCCATCCGGGATGGGTCTTCTCCCATTCCAGTGCCGGCATGCTGTACTGCCTCTGCACCTTGTCCCTGTACATTTCTGGAAATACGTTGAACGAGCAGAACGGCAATACCTCTCCGTTTGGCTGCGCATAGTGTATATCGCATTTTTCCACTCTGTGTATGTCATATGTGTATTCGTCCTGGAAGTGCATCATTCCTATGAATATTGTCTTCATCTGGAGTTTACCCATGGACTGGAAGTCGTGCTTCAGGAATAATGAGAGCAGCATCTTTGAGAAGTTGACCGACTTCGGCTGGTTCTTCTTGTCTATGAACTTGTGCAGGCCTGTCAATGCCTTCAGTGCGATCAGCCTTCTCTGCAGCTTTGATTTGCCCTGCATCCTGTCTACTGCCTTCTGTAGATGCTCCAATAGTCCTTGTGCATCTACGAACTTTGTCAATGGAACTATCTTGTTGTCGCTGTCTATGAAGAGATATGCCCCTGCCCCACATGCAAAGTGTATGGACAAGTCATACTTGTATTCCCCTGTAAGGGCCTCTATGAACTTGTTTATTCCTCCAACGTACGGTACGGAGAACCAGGCATCCTTCCCTATGACTCCGTGTGTCTGCTCCTCTATCAGCTTTATAGCTCCAGGTATGGTTATCCTCTGCTTTTCTCTCAATTTTGAGGGCATCCTGCCTACAAGAGAGACTGGCTGGAAGTTTACCGCCCTCACTATGTCCGAGTTGTTTATCGCGAAATTTATTATCGCGCCCAGCTCATGTTCGTTTATGGTCCTTATAACTGTTGGAACAAGAACAACGCCTATGCCTGCCTTTCTTGCGGCATCAAGCGCAAGCGGCGTCTCCCAGTGGTTCTTCGGGTTCGCTCTCGGGCTTACTCCATCAAAACTCATGTACAGCGTGCTTACCCCCGCGTGCCTCAGCTTTATCGCCAAATCCGGGTTAAGCCCCAGGTTGATTCCAGTTGTATTCAGCTGAATCTGGTCGAAGCCCGCTTCCTTGGCCTTTTCAACAATCTTTATTATCTCGGGCGCCATGGTTGGCTCTCCTCCTGTTATCTGGAGCGCGTTTGCAGGTATCGGCTTCTGCGCTCTCAAGTTCCTGAATATCTTGTCGAGTTCTGCTACGCTTGGCTCGTATATCGCCTCTCCCTCCTTCGCATAGAAGAAGCAGTACCAGCATGAAAGGTGGCACCTGTTAGTTACGACAACGTTTGCCAATCCGGTATGGGATTTGTGCCTTTCGCACATCCCGCAGTCGAATGGGCAGTTTGCGCCTTTTGTGTCGCTTATGTAATTAGGGTTGTCGAACCCTCTTCCATAGTAATTGTAACGCTTCATCTTCATGTACATGTCATAGTCTTCCCAGTACTTCTCTATGGTCCATTTGTGTTCAGGGCAGTACTTCCTTATCATTACATTGTCGCCGTCCCTGTATATCGTCCCATTAATGATAAGCTTGCATTCTGGGCAGACGGTCATGGTCTTGTCTATGACAGGCATCTTCTCTATTTCTTCCATGGTCCTGTGATAAACCACCAGGACTGGGTCTGTAAGGTCCTTAGGGTTATCTGCCTTGACTTCTGGCCTCTTGTTGTTAATATTATTGACTATGTTCTGTCCTATCTGCACCTCTACCTCTGATGGTTTCGGAGCTCCCGGATTACCTTGATTCGGCATGCATTACACCTGTAAATATCGCCATTCGAAAGTATTTAAATACTTTCCGTCCAGCGCTTTACTTCATTTCAAAAATTGTCAGCCCTAGAGTATCAAAATTTTGACTTTTCAGCTGCAATTTTCGAATATGTCGTAATTTCGGCACAAGGGATTTGGACTTCGCAATAAAACCGGTCGGCGTCTGCAGGTCTATCTTTTCCTATATCCCTGCTTCCAGCCTCCGCGCCCGCGCCCCGCCCCGCGCCGGCCCTGCATCTTCCCCTGGTAACCCCTATCGAAATCTCTTCGCATCTCCTCTTTTGGCTTTATGGGCTTTTCCTTTATCCTCTTTAACGATTCGGATAAGCTTTTCTTTAGGCCCTCAGCTATGAAATTCTTTGAAAAATAATCCGCCTTTAATGCAATGCATATCTTTGTGGCGTAAGCCCGAGCAATCCTCCCCTTTATCTCTCGCTGTGCATTTGTTACTTCAGGAAGTTTGAAAAGTATGCCATATTTAGGAGGGCGGCTTCCAAACTTTATGTGCTTGAATAGCGCTTTCTCTGCACCAAGAAGCTGCACAGTCCCTGCAGGCATTGTGGCTAGTCTTTCCATTGAGCCTGCCCTGCTGAGAAGCTCAGCAGCAATCATGTGGTCTGTCAAATATGTGGTGTTTGGCATCACTCTCTTCGCTGCACCATTTATGTACAGGTCAAGCTCGCCAAGGGCTTTTGCTGTAGACAGGACCTGATTTGCGAATCCCGTAACCGCGGTTGCCTCATCAGCTTCCATTTTCCTTCCTATAGTGCTCTCTGCCTTCTTCTTGACCTCCTCTGCCTTTGCGGCATTCCCGAGCGCCCTTTCTATCGAGCCCGCGTCAGCCCCATTGTTAGACATCGCAATCGCAAGCTTTGCCAGGGATTCCGGGCTGCTTATCCTTATTTCCGGATAGTATATGCCATACCATTCGCTCAGACGCTCATACGCCAAGTTGTACGATTTGTCTGTCTCCATATACGCATTAACCGCCTGAATCAGCGCATACTCCTCGCTTTTATAAGCGCTGGTTATGCCGGCCTTCGCGCTTTGCAGCATCCTCTCTCTTATCTCTTCAATGCCTTTTTTCGGCAAATCAACACCTGTTACTTATTAGCAGAAAAGCTTAAGCCCCAAAATATCAGTGAGATACTCTATTATCATGCAGTATATTAAAAGTTTGCATCGGCGCTGCACTATATTTTTATATTGGTGCAATAGATTGTATAAATGGTAACATGAAAATAGAGGAACTTTTAGCATATGCTAAGAGCAAAGGGTTTTTCTGGCCTACTGCGGAGATCTATGGTGGTGCATCAGGCCTCTTCGACTACGGCCACTTGGGCACGCTTTTGAAAAGAAGATTCGAAAATCTTTGGATATCCTTCTTCATAGATCCAAATGAGGATTATCACCTAATAGAGGGCGCCACCATGCTTCCCGAGAAGGCCCTGATCGCATCCGGCCATACGACAAGGTTCAATGATGTCTCTGTTGGCTGCACTAAGTGCCAGACCTACTTCAGGGCCGACAAGCTGCTCTCCGATCGTGGAATAGCGATATCTGAGGGCGCAACTGCGAAGGAGATTGGGGAATCACTCAGGAAGAACGGCATAAAGTGCCCGAAATGCGGTGGCGTCTTGGGCGAGCCAAAAGCATTCAACATGATGATGGATGTAGCCCTAGGTCCTGAAAGGAAAGAGAAGGGCTATCTCAGGCCAGAGACGGCCCAGTCCGCGTATCTCAATTTCTTTCAGGAGTACAACACGCTGAGGAAGACGCTGCCCTTCGGCCTCGCCATAATAGGGAGGGCATACCGCAACGAAATCTCTCCAAGACAGGGCCTCTACAGGATGCGCGAGCTCGTTCAGGCGGAGCTGCAGATATTCTTTGACCCAGAAGGATGGAAACCCGAGTCAGGCAAACTGATGGAGAGAACGATCAATGTGGTTACGTACAGCGACAAGAAGGCGCAACAGATATCTGCAGCAGGCCTTTCGGAGAAATACAGCATACCGGCATTCTACGCCTACCACATGGCGTTGATGGACTCCTTTTACACCGACATTTTGGGCGTGCCGAAGGAGAGGTTCAGGTTCCTTGAGAAGGGAGGCGACGAAAAGGCATTCTACAACAAGGTCCACATGGACCTTGAGGTCGACATCGAGAGCTGGGGCGGTTTCAACGAGGTTGGAGGCCTTCATTACAGAGGCGATTACGACCTGCAATCGCATTCAAAAGGATCCAACCAGGACTTATCTGTGATATCGGACGGCAAGAAGATCATACCAAGCGTATTGGAGCTCAGTTTTGGAGTTGATAGGAACATATGGATGCTTCTAGACATGTTCTATACAAAGGAGCAGGAGAGAAGCATACTCAAAATCCCGAAGTTCCTTGCTCCATACCAGATTGCTGTTTTCCCTCTTCAGAAAGACGAGAAGATAAATGAGGTGGCAGAGCGTATAAGGAAGGAGCTCTCTGGTAAATTCAAGGTCGTGTCGGATTCTGCCGGGTCAATAGGAAGAAGGTATGCCAGGATGGATGATGTAGGTACGCCGTACTGCATAACTGTGGACTTTGACACAATAGAAAAGTCAACAGAGGGGTACAACAGCGTAACTGTACGCGACAGAGATGACAAAACGCAGAAGCGCGTAGACCTGGAAGAGCTGTCGAATTTTTTCGAAACAGCATTCAGCGCCCCGCCCCGTCCCAAAGAATAACGTGAGCACATGCCAGAAACCAGAGTTGAAATGGCACGCATAGATGTCTCGACCTTCAGCCTTAAGCACACTTTCGAAAGTGCGCAGCCTCTCACTTTCTACGCAGATTACAGCGAAGCAAGCAACACGATTACCTACCCATTCAAAGGGTCGGTAATCAACATAATGCACACGGGCGGGGCAGAAAAAGGGGCGCTGACCGTCCTTGGGAGGGATAGAGAAAAAGCCGTAGCAGAGGTAAAAAAACGTTTCAGGCTGGATGACGATCTACCGAAAATATACAAAAGGATAGGCACAGACCTGCACATAAAGAGAGCAATAGCCTCCTACAGGGGAATGAGACTTACCCTCAATGACCCCTGGGAGACGACCCTGACATTCATTATATCGCAATTCAACAATGTAAAACGGATCCGTCTAATAACAAAGAAGATTGTGGAGAGATACGGGGCTACAGTTTTTGATTCGGCAGGAAAGCCAATAGCTAAAGAGTTCCCTGAAAGCAGGGCGTTGGCAGGAGCCGCAGAGAAAGACCTGCAGAGCCTCGGCTCAGGATTCCGCGCAAAATATATAAGAGACGCAGCAGAATATTGCACAAACAATTTAGACCTTTATAAACTTCCTGCAGCAAAATACGACAAGCTAAAAGAGAGCCTCATGTCGATAAATGGAGTTGGCGAAAAGGTTGCGGACTGCATAATTCTCATGGGGTATGGCAACCTAAAGGCGTTTCCCATAGATGTGCACGTGAAAAGGGAGATGGAAAAGCTGTACTTCAAAGGCAGAAAGAAAAAACTAAGGGAGATACAAGAATTTGCGGAGAGGAAATGGGCAAACAGCAGGGGATACGCCCAGCAATACCTCTTCCATAATGCCAGGCTGGGCGGAGGATGATTTATTGAAAGGATTAGAGGCAGATGTGGAGGAGATATCTGATTATCTCGCAAAGAAACAGTCGGACTTTGACGAGGTGATGCAGCTTTCCAGAGAGGTAATAAGGAACGCAGGCCAGCTAATAACCATGATGCACAACGGCGACATAAAAAGGGCGGCGGAAAAACTTGAAGCCAACAAAAAGATGGTAGAGAGATTGAAAACGATTGACGGGCAGTTCAAGTACAATACGATGCAAGCCTACCAGGAATATGCCGAAGCATCCATATTTTATGAGCTAAAGACCAAGCAGAGGGTTCCGAGCATGGAAACCGTAGGGGTCGAGAAGGAGGCGTACCTGATGGGGCTGATGGATGTAGAAGGAGAACTGAAGAGGGAGATTCTGGAAATGTTGAGGATAGGCAAGATAAAAGAAGCAGAATGGTATTTCGATACAATGAAGATGATATACGATTCTACAAGAAGCCTCAGGTTTGCCGAAGCTGTGCTTTCTGGATTCAGGAAAAAGCAGGATACTGCAAGGATCCAGATAGAAAACGCAGGCAGCGAAATTTTGATGTTCAAAAGCAGGAAGCAGAAGTAAAACCCTATTTGTTTCCAATGCCAGCGGCGATTCTGTCTATCTGCTCGTTTATCGCAGGAATTCGCTTGCCTGCAGCTACCATCCCTGCGACTTTAGCGTCCAAGCCCCTCTCCTTTATCCTCATCATGATTTTTCCAGTTTTGCCGGAATATCTGCCATTGAGATATTTGTTGACCGCGGCCTGAGTGATTCCCATCCTTTTGGCGATTTCCTCCTGACCAAACCTGTATCTCGATTTGAGGATTCTTACAACCGCAATCCTGACGGCAGGTATGGCCATCTTTATTGTGTTGTCGCGCTCGAAAACCATCACTCAACACCGAACGTGTCCTTCAAGGATCCGAATAGCCCTCCGCGCCCCTTCTTTTTTGGCTGCAGCTGCGCAACATCTGGTTTCTTTGGTTTTATCTCTAATTTCTTTTTTGGGATGTCTTTGCTGCTGCTTGTTGCAGTATCCTCTTTCATCCCAACACCGAATATGCTCTTGAAAGAGCCTCCGATGCCGCCAGGTTGCATCTTCTGCTGCGGCCTTTGCTGAATTTGAGGTTTCGGCTGCACCTGTATCGATTTTTCTGGCGTATACGAGATTGCATCCTTCCTTTGCGGCTTCTGCTGTTCCGGCTCTACGTGGTCTTGAAAGCTTTTTATCATGCCACGCACATCTATCCGTGAAAGCTTAGCAGAATCAAGGACAATCAGGTTGGCGTTTGCCGCCATAGCCGCCTCCACATCCTCGAGATCCTTGCAAACCGTCGCCCGTATGCCTCCAAGCCTATTGGCTTCCATGGATGCTTCATGGGGCGAATCAGATATTAATATCGAGAGGTCGAATCCCTGCAGCGAGCCCTTTATGTCCCTGAGAAGTGCGCTGTAACCCTCAGAATCTATGTCGCTGATTATGCAGGTGCTGTTGCTTCTGTTTATGGCATTAGCCAGCTTTATACCAAGGTCCTTGTGCTCGGCTGCCAAGTATATCTTCACTTTAATCCCGGTATCAAAATTAGTTATCATCATTAATAAAGCTTTGCGATGTAATATTCCATGAGAAAGGTGCTATTTTGAGAGGAAGAGACACGCTAGTAGTATGCGAATCGTGCGGCAGAAAGGTCCCTAGGAACAAGGCAATCATCGACGAGAAAACAATACGCTTCAGCACCGACCTCAAGACCGCCAACGACGTCAGGTTCTTTGAAAGGAGGAAGGTCGTATACTGCATAAGCTGCGCAAAGCATAGAGGAATATTCGAAAAGAAGAAAAGGCAGGCCATAGAGAGAGCAAAAAGGTTCTGAAGATGGTAGAGAAAGAAGACATGCTTATCTTCAAGCTCCGCGAGAAAAGGGGGCAGCAGCAAGCTGCAGTTTCTAAAGCCCCAGAGCCCGCACTCCAGGCCAAGCAGGCGACGCCAAAGGCGCAGGCGAAGACACAGGCCAAAGTACAGAGAAGGGCCCAAGCACCGCAACCCACGCCTCCGCAGCCCAGATACACGGCCCCAGCTGCCGAAGAAGCGCATTTTTTCTCCACGTCTGCAACAACCATGCAACCCGTCGAGGAGGCGGAAGCCACGCTTTCGAAGCAGAAAACGAAAATAGAGCTCGAAAGCCGGGAGGCTGCCTTGGGGCAGCAATGCGAATGGCATCCCTGGAGGGCAGCATATGCGGTATGTTATGCCTGCCACAAGCCTTATTGCTATGAGGATATAAGCGAATATGATGGAAAGTACTACTGCTTAGAAGATATAGATAAAGCAAGGCTAACTGCAAAAACAAACGCGCTCTTCGTTTACAATAAAATAGGGATTGCATCTGCCGGCTTTCTTATAATAGCATTGCCGGCCCTGCTGTATTTTTCAAGCGGGATACTCACCTACATTGGATCAAGCATAGCACAGCAGGGATTCAACAGCTTCATATACAGCAATTTCATACAAAACATCAATGCGGATTATGCTGCGCTCTTCTCGGGGATGGTGTTTGTTGTCGTAGAGTTCTTTGCAGGGCTTATGATCTTCGCACAATCAAACAAAGGGTATATTGTAGGAATAATCGCTGCCTTCGCATCCATAGCGGCATTCAGCTACATCTTCATAGAGACATCCGCCCCCTACTCTATAGTAGTTGCCTCTCTATCATTCGTAGGGATGGTCCTGCTCGCCTATTCGAAGAATGCAAGTATAAGCGCAGAGCAGGAGAATCAATTATCTCCATTCTCGGATGTGCAGCCGTACAACTGGCCGAACATGAACAGGTTCTAAATTCAGGCAGTAAGAAGCGTCCTTGTCTGATACCTGCCCCGCCTCTCAATCTCCTCAAGCCTAGAACACACCGCCCCGCTCTCTCCAAACTCTTTTTTGTATCCAGATAAGAAACGCCTGAAAAGCCCAGCATCTACCGAACGTTTCATCAGGAGGAGGTCCAACGCCCTTTCTTCTGCAGATGTTTTGAACTCTGAAAGGCCGAAATCTATAAGCCAAGCATTGCCGTCTGGTCCTACCATGATGTTTGCCGGGGTGTAATCGCCATGGACGATGCCCCCCGCATGCAACATCCCAATGAGCTTTCCAGCCCCCTCTATAGCGCGTGCCGCGCTCCTTCTCTTCCCAGAGTCGATGCATCTTGAAAGAAGCATTCCGTCTATTTTATGCATTACCAATCTTGTGCCGCCGTAAAAAATTATGTTTGGGACATCAACTCCGGCTTTGGCGGCCGCATACAATATCCTCGCCTCTCTCCTTGTCCTTTGCAATCGCAACTTTTCATCGATCTGCGGTATCCTATAGCTTTTCTTTATCCTGTCCTTCAGCACAGCCTCCTTTCCGGCAAAATCAATAAGGTAAATTTTGGCCTCTGCGCCCTCCCCGATGAGCTTTTCCATAAAATCACCAGCATATCTCAACAGAGTCCAACCTGTAACGTTGGTTTATATCAAGGGCTTTCATTTTGAACCGCGCTCCTGCGGCGAACATCTTTTCAGCTACAACTGCAATCATCGCGCCGTTGTCTGCGTTTAGCTCGTTTGACGAAACATACAGTTTAACCTTGTGGGATTTCGCTATCAGGGCCAGCATCTCCTTGAGCCTGTCGCTCTGTGCTACGCCGCCGCATGTAATCACGCTCTTTTTCTTTGTCAGCAGCAGTGCGCGTTCTGCAGCTTCGCAGAGCATCGAGAACGACGTCTCCTGCAAAGAATACGCCACATCCTTTACTGAATGTTTCTCGAGAGCCTTTGTTGCAAAAGTGAGCAGCCCGGTA
>JAJYVY010000013.1 GCA_021791775.1 Microcaldota archaeon
TTTCTTTGTCAGCAGCAGTGCGCGTTCTGCAGCTTCGCAGAGCATCGAGAACGACGTCTCCTGCAAAGAATACGCCACATCCTTTACTGAATGTTTCTCGAGAGCCTTTGTTGCAAAAGTGAGCAGTCCGGTAAAAGTGAAATCCATTCCCTTCACAGTGTAAGGCGTCTCTATGTACCTCCCTCCACGTGCTGTTTTAGCCACTTCAGAGCCCCACGCCGGCACTATGCCAGCCGACCTGGCAAAAGTATCAAGCATGTTGCCGATGCCGATGTCGAACGTTTCGCCATACACATGATAATGCTTGAAGGGATTATCTGATAGGCCAACTATCTGCGAATTCCCTCCGCTTACATAAAGAACAAGCGGGTCTTTCACCCCGAAGGCCTGCTTTGTTACCTCTATATGCCCCATCGCATGGTTGACTGGCATTAATGGTATGCCATATTTTCCAGAAAGCTCCTTCGCGACCTTGAACCCTACGGATAGGCAAGGGCCAAGGCCAGGCCCCATTGAATATCCTATCGCATGTATGTCTTTTATCTCAAGCCCGGCTTCGGCTAGCGCAGATTTTATCACCTTTTCTTTGTTCGCTATATGAAACTGGGCGACCTTTATCGGTATCATTCCCTTGTCCTTTATCGGATACATGCTCTTCTGGTTGGCGATTATCTTCCCATTATCGCATATGCCAACCCCGAACGTATGGGCCGTGCTCTCTATTCCAAGAACTGCCATATAATCAATTTAAAGGTAAAAGTATAAAAATAAAGTCAATTCTACTCATGGAGAGAGGCAAGAACGGTGCGAGCAGCTGACGAATTTCCTATGCAAGGGGCTCGTCAATCTCGCATCAAGCTCTTAGAGCCAATCCATATGGAAAAAAAGCGCTGGAACATCCGCCATGCCCGGATCGGATCATTGAGCAGAAGACTTCAGGTCGTTATATAACGTCGATTACGTCCTCTTTGTAGCCCATTCCTATTAGCGCTTTCCTCGTGTTCTCCTTGTGGTCGCCTTGCAGTTCTATAGTCCCGTCCTTGCTTGTTCCCCCGCACGCTAACGCATGCTTGAGGCCTTTTTCCGTCTCTTCCATCTCATCCGCACTGATTCCTTCCACAATTGTTACAATCCTGTTGAACTTCGCCTTTTTCGTATAGACCTTTATCTTGCTTTCTGTTTCCCTATCAAGCACGGAGCATACGCATATATCTTTCGGTAAACCGCATTTAGGACAGATCTCTGGCATTAGCGCTTTGCACCTCTCTGGTTAAGTATCGTATTGATTCTTGCAATGGTCCTTCTTATCTCCCGCGTTTTTATCGCCTTGCTTGCAACTCCTGTAGAGGCGACCTTCCTTCTCTCTATGCCGAGCTCAAGCTCAAGCTCGCCCAGCTTCGTTCGTAAAGCACTTTCAGACAAAGACCTTAATTCGCTTGCTTTTATTTCAGACACCTAGTGATAGATATTATGCGGGCTACATATTAAAAGCTTTCCGAAAAGAAAAGGAAACCTGCTTAGGAGTATTAATATTCTTCTGTCAAAATATTAGATGTGTAGTGATGCAGAAGTTCAAGACAACCGCAGATGTCAAAGTACCTGACAAACTGATAGACCAGATAATCGGTCAGAAAGCAGGAGTAGAGATAATAAAGAAGGCGGCGAAGCAAAGAAGGAATGTTTTGCTTATCGGCAGTCCTGGCACTGGCAAGACGATGCTCGCCCAAGCCATGGCGGAACTGCTGCCTGCTGCGGAATTGGAGGACATCCTGATATACAAAAACCCAAATGATGAGAATGCCCCCACTGTAAAAACCGTCAAAACCTATCCCAATAAAGAGGCTATGGAAAAGGGCGGGGATGGCCAGGGCAGGCAGATACTCCAAAAGGAAAGGATGAAAGGCAGAATGACAATGACCCGCGGCGGTAATCTTATAACTCCGATCGTGATGCTGCTCGTCATAATCATATTTGCATTGTCGCTAAGCGGCATCATCACTGGCTATGAGATAATAGTGCTTGCAGCATTAATGCTCGGCATAATGATCTTCGGGGCGATGGCGATGTTCGTCAGCGGCCTCACGAGAAGGGTCGGAGGCCTTCCGGGGATGACAGATTACAACGAACCCAAGCTGATTGTCGATAATACCGGATTGAAGCATGCGCCATTTATAGATGCAACAGGGTCAAGAGCCGGAGCCCTTTTCGGAGACGTCCGGCATGACCCCCTGCAAAGTGGCGGCCTGGGCACCCCGGCCCATCTCAGGGTAGAGAGCGGGGCGGTGCATAAGGCGAATAAAGGCGTCCTGTTCATAGATGAAGTTTCAAGGCTGGAGCCGAAATCGCAGCAGGACCTGCTGACATCGATGCAGGAGAAGAAATACTCTATAACGGGACAGAGCGAGATGAGTTCTGGCGCAATCGTCAAAACGGAACCCGTCCCTGCGGACTTCATACTCGTTGCAGCCGGCAACCTACAAGATATCAGCAACATGCATCCTGCGCTTCGCTCCAGGATAAGGGGATACGGATACGAGGTATACATGGAATCGGCAATGGAGGACAACGATGCCAACAGAAATTCTCTCCTGCAGTTCATAGCGCAGGAGGTGAGGAAGGATGGCAAGATACCACATTTCGACAAAGATGCAGTGGCTGAGATAATAGAGGAGGCCAGGAGGCGCTCAGGAAGGAAGAAAAAGCTCACTCTGATATTGAGAGACCTTGGTGGCTTGATAAGGGCAGCAGGTGACATCGCTATAGAGAAGAACAAGAAGGTTGTCACAAAGGATGACATCATAGCCGCGCGGGGCCTGGCAAGCTCAATTGAATCTCAGGTGGTGGCTCAGGAGGTTGAGTACAGGAAAGACTACAAGGTATTCGCCACCTCTGGCTACAGCATCGGGAAGGTCAACGGCCTTGCCGTAATGGGAACCTCCACAATAACCTCCGCAGGCATAGTTTTGCCTATAGTTGCAGAGGTAACTCCGGCAAGCTCGCGCTCCGAGGGAAGGTTCATACCCACAGGCAAACTCGGGAAGATAGCCAACGAGGCAGTCAAGAACGTAAGCGCGATAATAAAGAAGCACATGGGCAAAGACGTATCGAATTTCGATATGCATGTGCAGTTCCTGCAGTCATATGAAGGTGTAGAGGGAGACAGTGCAAGCATCTCCATAGCGGTGAGCATAATTTCGGCCATGGAAAACATACCTGTCGATCAATCGGTAGCCATGACAGGATCGCTGTCTGTGAGGGGCAAGGTCTTGCCCGTAGGCGGCATAACAAGCAAGGTAGAGGGAGCAATAAATTCAGGAATAAAGAAAGTGATAATACCAGAAGGCAACAAGGAGGATGTCTATATCGGCAAGCAACTTCTCAAAAAGGTAAAAATAATACCTGTAAAGACATTCGCCGAGGTAATAAAATACTCTATCAAGCCAAGCAAAAGAAGGGACGAAATCATAGCAGAGTTGGAGAAGACTGAAGAGCCATCTAAATGAGCGGATGAACGCATGGCGACAAAAGGAGAAAAGGCAGGAAGAAAGGCGAAAAGCCCAAAGGAGAGGCTGGAGGAGTTCGGGGAGGAGCTGATCTCCCAGATTGACAAGGAAAGGAGCCCGAAATTCGTAACGCTTTCAAGATCAAGATCGAACATCAAGTACGATGAGAAGCAGGAGGTCTTGGTTCTGGGGGAAAACAAAGAGGAGAGAAACTTTGTAAATGTCGGGCAGGCGAAGCGCTTTATGCAGACAACCGCCATAGCCGCCAAATGCCATCAATTCTTGACGGAGAATCTGCACACAACGATAAGAGGGCTGTTCTACCAGCTCAAGTATTCTCTCGGGGAGGATGTAGATGAAAACATATTCAGCGAGCAGTCCGAATCCAATCCCCTCATAGAGGATCTGGAAGTCGCTCTCAACCTGAAAAGGGAGGACCTGAACCTCAATGCGACAAGGAAAGGCATACTTGCGGGGGATTTAAAGGTCATAGACAGATTTGGAGGGGAGAGGATAGAGATTGACGGAACAAAGCAGGGAAGAAGCGGATGGTCGATACCGAGCGATGTGGACAATGATATAGAGTTTGTCGATGTGAAGGCGAAAGGGGTTCTTGTTGTAGAGAAGGATGCGCTATGGCAGAGGCTCAATGAAGACAGGTTCTGGAGGAAGGAGAACATGATACTCATATCCCCCCAGGGGCAGGCAGCCCGGGGGACCAGGAGGCTCATCAGGAAGCTCGCCGACCGCGGCCTCCCGGTTTATGTATTCAATGATTGCGATGCCTGGGGATGGTATATATACTGGACTATAAAGGTCGGCAGCATAAATCTCGCCTATGTGGGCAGAGACATAGCCACGCCAGAGGCGAAGTTCCTTGGTGTGACTATGGCTGACATAGAGCACTACGACTTCCTCAAGAAAATGGTGATGAAAGCTACCGATGTCGATATAAAAAGGACGCAAGACATGCTCCAATACAGCTGGATAAACAAGCACAAGGAGTGGGTTGAAGAGCTGAAGAAAGTCATAAAAACGAAAATAAAGCTTGAATCAGACACGCTGCAGGGGCCAAAACTGACTTTCGTAGGGGATTACATAAGGGAAAAGATAAAGGCCAACGATTTCCTTCCTTGATAATTTTTCATCTTCTTATGACTGGCATTAGGTTGTTCAGGCCCAGCTTTGCGAGCGTAGCCTCCGGGTTGTCGTAATACGCCCTTACGGTCTCGCTTATGCTTTTCATGTCCCTTATCCCATGCTTGTTCATGGCGAGCAGCATCGCCGCTCTCACGCTCTCTTCGGCAAGGATATCCTGCGGCAGCACACCGATGACCTTTGATATGGTATCCCTGTATGTGATGCTGGGCAATATCGGCGCCGAAGCAAAAGTCTTGTAATCGAATTTGTAGAGGTCGGAGAGTAGTACCTGCGTTTCGACGCCCGAAATCTCCGACATCTGTGTAACCTTTCTTATCGGCTTTCTGTCCTTGAAGACCTGCGCCGTTATTATTATCCCATCAACCACCGATACCATCTCAAGTGGTACGTTCATCGGGGCATGCTGCAGCCTGTTTACCACATCCCTGGCGGTAGAGGCATGTATGGTGCTGATGACTATTTTTCCAATGTTCATCGCAGTTATCATGTCATTGGCTTCCTTGCCTCTAGTCTCGCCTATTATTATCATGTCAGGTCTCATACGCAACGCATTCTTGACAAGCTCTTCCATAGGGAGCTGTTCGCTGGTTTCCAGCCTTGCGCAATTCTCCTGCGTTTCGGTATTCAGTTCGTATGTTTCCTCAATTGTCACTATCCTCTCTTCCGGTCGTATGAAGGAAAACATCGCATTTAGCAGCGTAGTCTTTCCAGAGGCTGGCATGCCCCCTATAAGTAAGTTTGCCGGCCTCACCGCAAAGCCGTCCATGTAGACCCACAGCCGTGCAGCAATCTGGTAATCAAGCTCTCCAGAGTTGATCAGGTCTATTATGCTCAGCGTTCTCTTCTTGAAATTCCTCATTGTTATGTCATAGCCAAGAGGAGACGATACAATGTTGACCCTGTTGCCGGTTGGCATGTGGACATCCATCACATTCCCATGAGCGCTTTCGTTTGTGGCGTAGAGCCGCAGCTTTTTAACAAACAGATCAAGCGCCTCTCTGTCAGGTATTGTATCTTCGGTCTTTACGCTGCCTTTATCTGTATCATAAACAAAAATATTTTTTGTATTGTTTATCATCACATCTTCTATAGTATCGGAAGTTGCATACTTGTCTATCGGGTAGAGTGTG
This sequence comes from Microcaldota archaeon, assembly GCA_021791775.1. GTDB lineage: Archaea > Micrarchaeota > Micrarchaeia > Micrarchaeales > Micrarchaeaceae > JAJZAB01. The sequence goes on from JAJYVY010000013.1 coordinate 5,795, forward strand.
TTCATGCTTTCGAATATCTGATTAACCTCATCCGCTGTGATGCCCGGCTCTACCGTCCTCGCGGTCGCCATCACAATCTCCTTTCTTCTATCGGCGTCGGTCACCTTGACAAACCTGCCAATAAGCCTATCGAGGACCTTAAGCTCGATATCGGCCAGTCGTTTGTTCATGCAAGCACTGCTACCTTAATAGCTTTTATATCGATAGTAAGTTATAAAAGAGATTGCTGTGCGGCGTTTTTATTTAGGCAGTATCGAGTTGACAACAAAATCGTCGCTGTATCTTTTCAGTGAACCGTAGGCTTCGCCAGTGCCGAAGAAGAGTATAGGTATTCCAGCAGTGTATGCTATCGATATGGCATTGCCGCCCTTCGCATCGCAGTCAAGCTTCGTGAGTATTATTCCGTCTATTTTCATATGCGCTGAAAATTCGGCGATCTGATTGGCCAGCGCATTGCCTGAAGTGCTCTCGCCCACAAAAATGGTCATATCGGGTTTTGCGACCCTTACCATCTTCAGCATCTCATTCACAAGGTTCTTGTTGGTCTCCTGCCTGCCTGCTGTGTCTATAAGCACTACGGGTATATTGTGGGCCTTCGAATAGGCTATAGCATCAAATGCTATGCTGGGCGGATCCGCACCATAACTGCTTTTTATAACCGGTACGCCTATCGCCTTGGCATGGTGCTCCGTCTGTTCTATGGCTGCGGCTCTGAACGTGTCGCTGGCTGAGAACACGCTGTCGATTCCATCTTGTTTCAGCATGGAGGCGATCTTGCCCATTGTCGTTGTCTTTCCAGTCCCATTAGGGCCAATGAAGAGTATTTTTACCGGTACGTTTCCAGAAGAGATCCTGGTTTTTATAAATCCTATCAGGTCAACACCCTCCTTAGATTCCCCCAGAAGTTCGAAAAGCGCTCTCCTGACGTATTCCAGCATATCCTCCTTCATCGTTTTAGATTTGAAGTTCGCGTTCTTCAGCATTTCTCTAAGCCTCGCAAGGAGCGCTTCAGCCGCCTTGTATGATACATCGGACTGCAGCAGCTGCGGCTCAAGGTCTTCGATAAAGTTGTCTATGTCCTTTTGCGACAATTTTATTTCTCCTAGGAAAGCGCCCTTTATTTTTGTCCCTGCGGACAAGTTTATGTCTACTCCTCGCTCCCCTCCCCTCTTGGCCTCCGGCCCAGCTCCGGCAGCCGCACCTCCGGCAGGTTTCTCCTCCTCCTTTTTGATAAAGCCTTTTATTGCCCCGGATATCCTCTTCCTTAATTCATCAAACATTCAAAACCCTTTACCTGCTTAGCTGTTCCATCCGTTGCGACACCTCTATTATCGCAGTCTCCAACTCCTTCTTGTTTCTGGATAATTTGTTATACATCCCGGTTACCTTCTCTGCTCTCCCGCCTATGTATCTTTTCGCATCGTCCAAAACTTTCTCTACTATCCAGCCCCCGCCCACGCTTACAAGCACCTTGTCCAATTTTGCCGCGCTCGTATTTATGTAGATATTCGCCCCAATGTGCATCATCATGCCCTTTCCCTCTATCACGTCGCAGTTTTCAAGCGTCTTTGCAGCTGCATTCAACTCACCGAGGTGTCCGACCATCTGATTCAGTTCGTTGATTATCGCTGAATACTGGTTCTGGTATAACTGCTGCAGGTATCTCATGGCCTGCATCTCATCCTGAGGTTTCACATTTGAATTATCAGGTTTCTGTTCCATCGTATCACCTACTCCCTTTTTACCTCTTCTATCTCTATCGCAGTTTTCTTAAGCTTGTGTCTGCTGCCAAGCAGTATCATTGCAACGCGCCTGGCATCAGATTCGCTCATCGCTGCCACGTTCAAACTGAATCTCCGTTCTCCCTTAATCCGCCCCTTTATTGAAAATTGTCCCTTTTCGCCCATTATATCACTTATTGTCGAGTGCCTCCATGATCCTGTTGAGTTCGAAACCTGTGGTTTCATATCCGGATACCATCCCTCTAGAGTTCGCTATGCATGCAATTCCTATGCTCAGCCCTCCCATATTGGCCGTGGTCCTTATTCCTTTGAAACCAGTCAGCTTTTCGAATTTTTCTTCTTCTGAATCTGTTGTCCTGTTATTCAATGCTATTCCAGTTGCTGTAAGTATGTTGTTGGCTCCAACTGTTTTAAACCCTCCGTTTTCCGCCTTGACCGTCTCTACCCCCATCAGATCCTCTATAGCCTTCCTCTCCTTTTCAGAATAATCTGGGTTTATTATGCAAATCCTGTCATTTACGAGCACATTGTTTCCTACTGCGTTAAGATCGCTCTCCAAAACCTCCACATTCATGTCAGGGCACGATCTCTTCAGTGCTTCAACCTCGTCGTCATAAACCATGTTAGACAATAAAACTCCGCCGGAGTTGGCCCTGCACAGCAGCCCTATCAGGTCGCATCCGCTCAATGCGATTTTAACTATTTCAGTTCCAAGCGCTTTTTTAATCATATCGCAGTTCTTCTTGGCGAGGTTCAGCGGAGCGAAGGTGAATCTGTCTGTAGTAGAAAGGAAGGCGCCTACGTAATCGTTGCCTTCGACCCGGCATCTAACAGCATCCATACAAGCCCACTTATTTTTTCTTTTCTGCCAAGCCCTTCTTCGCAGCATCAGTCGCAGGTTTAGCCTGGTCTGCCGCCATCGAGGCATCCTTAGCAAAAGGCTCAGCTGTTGCCTTGCCATTCTCTATTTTAGCGTTTATTCTCACTGGCGACATGCTCTTAGAGTACCTTTTCAGTATCAGATTGTTGAGTTCCTGGCTTATCTTCACATCCTCTATTTTCGTTTTGGTATAGTGTGCCACCCTTTCCCTTATGTACAACGCCGCCTTCCTGGCTCTCTTTGTGCGCGGCTGGCCGACCAGATACCTCCTTATGTTGATAGTCAACAAAATCCTTCCCGTAGCCATGCAATCAATCCTCTATGTTGAGCTTCGACCTCCTCCAGTTTCTCGAGGCGAACTGGTTGGCCTGTATCCTCCTGTGGGTCCTCAAGACCGCAAGAACAGGTATCCTCCTAGATTTCTTTAGGGCGCTGCCAAGCCTTCGTTTCTTCAGTGCACTTTTCTTCGACATATACTCACTTGTGTTCGAAATGTATCTTTGTTTCCTTCCTGAATGTAAGCCTGTTCAGCAGAGCGAGCAGCTGGGGTTCCGTCATCTTGTCCTGCAGCCTGCTCGTTTGTGCAAGCGACATAATCACGTTCGATATCTGCGAATATAAATCTGGGTTTGCCACTCTTATGTTCATGAGGCGTTCATAGGCTGCATTGTCAAGCAGCTGCTTCATCAGCTCTTTTTTCTGCTGTTCCATCTGCATATTCCTTATTGCCGTGGCAACCCGTTTCTTAATCCTCCTCTGCTCCTCTTCATCTTCATTCGACATAACGCCACCTGCATGGCTATGCGTTTCCTGCCTGCCCGCCTTCCAATCCTTTTGCAATTTTGTCCATGAATGACCTGCCCTTTGGCGTTATCACTCTTCCCTCTTTTGTGGTCTTTACGAGCTGCGCCTTCTCCAACTCCTGGAACAGGTCTCTTATTATGCTGCCTCCTGCCCTGACATGATGCCTCCTGTGGACGGAGTGCTCTTTCCTAGAGCCATATCTGGTCCTAAGCTTTGATACCCCAACAGGCCCGTTTATATAAACCTGCCGAAGCATCGATGCCCCTCTCGCATACCAGAAATCCGGATCTGACGGAGGGCGTTCCCTGTTGGCGCCGGATTTAACGTAATTTATATATCCCGGTTTCTTTATCACGCTTTTCAGTTGCACGGCTACAGCACCGACCAGCTTCGAAGCCTTTACATCATACACATTCGGCATCTAATTACCTTTCAGAGCAAAAGAATTAGCCCTTCAGATATATCTTCTATCCTGAAACTTATTAAAGACTTTGCTTTTCGAGAGCAGTCACCCCACGCTGCTACCCTGCACCTTCGCTATTGCATCTTCAAGCAAATTCAATCCCTTCTCTATGTTGCTCATCTGCATGGTTATCGGCGGTATGATTCTGATGGTCGAGGTACCGCATGGCAACAGGAGGAGGCCGTTGTTGAACGCCTCCATGAGCACTGCATCCCTCTCCTTCACCGCCGGTTCCTTAGTGCTCTTGCTCTTCACAAACTCCATCGCGAGCATCATGCCAAGGCCTCTCACATCCCCCACAATCTCGTATCTTTCAAGCATCTTGCCGAGCCTTTTCATTATGTACTTGCTCTTCGCTTTGGCTGCGGATTCAAGCTTTGCCTTATTCCTTTTTATGTAATGCAGATAAGCATTGGCAGCTGCCACTGAAACAAGGTTCCCCCCGAATGTGCCGGCGTGCGATCCCGGCGGGGTATCGCCAAGCTCTTTTTTGGCGATTGTAAGGCCTATCGGAAGGCCCCCGCCCATCGCCTTTGCCATAGTGTATATGTCTGCCGTTACTCCAAAGTGCTCCATTGCAAGTAATTTGCCGGTCCTCATGCCCCCGGACTGTATCTCATCAGCGACAAGCAGTATGTCATTGTCGTCAGCAACCCTCCTAAGTTCTTTCATGAAGAGCTTTGGCGGAACTATGTACCCGCCCTCTCCCTGCACCGGCTCGACGAATATGGCGGCCACTTCTCCAGGAGGGCACTCTTTTGCAAGTATGTTCCTCTCTATGTGGTCTATGCATGCCATGGCGCAGTCGTCCGGGAGGCTGGTGTTGAATTGGCACCTGTAGGGATTGGGATAAATAGCATGCACTGCATTTACGAAAGGCCCCACCCCTTCCCTCGCTGTGGCTTTTGATGCCGTTATGCCCAGTGAGCCGAGGCTCCTGCCATGGAATCCTCCGTAGAATCCTATTATGTACTTCTTCTTCGTGAACAGTCTCGAGAGCTTTATCGCATCTTCTATCGCTTCGGTGCCAGAATTAGAGTAGAAGACCCTACCAAAACCACGCGGAAACATCGTCATCAGCGTCTCGGCATACTTTACAGGCAGCTCCGAATAGAAATCCAGGAAGGCCGGATGCATCAACTTGTCTATCTGCGCCTTTGCGGCGCGTCTTATCTCGCTGTTGCCGTTGACTCCAAGGTTGTAAGTTGCAATGAAGCTCGAGAAGTCAATGAACCGGTTGCCTGCCACATCATATGCGTGGTCGCCGTCTCCCCGTTCAACTACGAACGGCATTATCTCCCTTGTTGTAGTGAATATCACTTTCTTGTCGCGCTTTATCACATCCGATATCCGTTTGTTTATTTTTATCATGGCATCCCCTGTTTGTATCTAGTATAGCTTATAAGTGCTGCAAGGGCCTTTGCTGCGGCATCTGGGGAGTCGTAGACCGGAACTCCGCCTTCCTCCATCAGAGAGACGTGCGATCTAGTGTAAGTGCTGCCGGTGCTGACCGCGACTAAAGGCTTTAGCTTCTTCGCCGCATGCTCCACTATTGCGTTTGCCACGCTTTCATCTGCTCCAGGAGTCTGGAATAGGGTTATCGCCATTATTGCATCTACATTTTCATCCCTGCTCAACGCATCGAGGGCGGCAGAGAATCTATCCGATCCTGCATCGCCGCCGATGTCAAGCGGCAACCTGATGTTAACGATGCTCGGCATGATCTTTCTCAGCGCCTTCTGGTTTTCCTTGTTGAGTTGCGGCGATACAAGCCCATTGTTATAGAGTGCATCAGTGGCCAGCACCCCATGCCCTCCGCCATTAGTCAATATTGCTACCCTATTGCCTGGAGTAAGCGGCTGAGTATCGAATATTTTCGCAAAGTACAATAGGTCTTCAAGAGTATGGGCTTCGACAAATCCGAACTGCTTGAACACAGCCTCGTAGGCCTGGCTGCTGCCAGCAAGCGACGCGGTGTGCGAGTGCGCCGCACTGGCGCCTGATGGCGTCATCCCGCCTTTCAGGATCACCACCGGCTTGAGCTTCGTCGCAGTCTTCGCAAGCTCTACAAATTCTTTGCCACGCTTCACCCCCTCAATATAGTAAACGATAACCTTTGTTTCCTTGTCGTGCGCAAGGTAATCAAGAAGATCAACCTCATCTATCACCGCAGCGTTGCCATACGAGATAAACTTCGCGAGCCCAAATCCCTCCCCGCTTATGAGATCGAGCAGCGAACTCCCAACAGAGCCGCTCTGTGAAACGAAACTCACGCCGCCAATTTTTGGGCGGTCTATTTTTGAGGTAGGGAGGAAAAGGGTATCGTTCCTGGATCTAGTGTCCATTACGCCCAGGCAGTTAGGCCCCATCAGCGGCATCCTATATTTCTTAGATATCGCCACTATCCTGTCCTGAAGGTCGATGCGCCCTACTTCGGCAAAGCCGCTCGTTACAAGTACTACACCTCTTGCTTTGGCCTTGCCACACTCTTCAAGCACCTTCGGTACGATCTCCGCAGGCACAGATATGACGGCAAGGTCGATCGGCTCTTTGACATCGAGTATGCTCTTGTACGCCTTGAAACCCATTATTTTGTCTGCTGCGTTGACATTTATCGGGTATAATTTCCCTTGGAAGCCTACATCGATATAATTCTGCATTATCGCGTTGCCTACCTTTCCCGGTTTGGCAGAAGCTCCAACAACGGCGACGCTCTTCGGGCTCATGATTGGGCTCAAATCTATATGAGGTTTCTTGTTGTTTACCATATCGTCCAATCCTCATCAATAGGTATTGCCTGTGTTATATAATCGGATGCAATCCATGTTTTCACCTCAGCATTCTCAAGTCCACCGCATCGTATGTGCCGTCGTGCAGTATTATCGGATTGAGATCCATTTCTGACATGTTATTGCTGCTGAACATCTTAGACGCTTTCAGAAGCAAGTCCACAATCATAGACTCTGACTTCTTGTCAGGTGCAATGACGCTTCTCGACTTAAGCTGGTTGAGCATCGAAAGGGCGTCGCGGCGCGTTATCGGGCACACCCTCAATGCAAAATCTTTGAATGTCTCTACGTAAACGCCGCCCAGCCCCAGAAGTATCATTTTTCCGAATTGCTGGTCTATGTTTCCCCCAATTATGATCTCCTTCCCATTGTTTATCATTCTCTGCGCTATTATTTTGTAACCTTTTATCTTCAGGCTTTTTGCCTTTCTAGTAAGCCTTGAATACGCCTCTTTTATCTGTTTATCTCTGGCAAGATAAAGTTCTACAAGCCCGCTTTTCGATTTATGCAATGCCTTGTCAGAAAGGGCCTTCATGACTATCATTCCTTTCTGGTTCCAGAATTCTATTGCATCATCCGCGCTAGACACATACCTGCTTTCCACGCTCTTTATCTTGTACTTCTGCAGTGTCTTTCTAGCCGTATAGTAATCAACCAGCAATCAAATACCCCGAACGCATTGCTTCATACGATCCTAGTAAAAAGCAACACGATAACTATGATTATAACAGCTACGCATGCCAAAACAATCATCATTAACTGCCTTTTTTTCCTCTCTTTTCTTACTTTCTCTTCGATCTCTGCCAACACTCTATCCTGCTGGTTGGTCGCCTGTTGCTCTTGGCCTGGAGTTGCAGACTGCACAACTTGCACATTTGGCGCCGGCGGAGGAGGAGGCATTGGTGGCATCGCAACCTGCTGGTCCACTCCTGCTGCAGGAGCGCTTCCGGCAGGCTGATTGGCCTGCGGCTGTGGTGCAGGCATCCCCGTCTTTGCCTGCATCAATCCCTTCTCAGTGAGCATTATGTCCACATTGCCGTTCTTGATTTCGTAGATTATATACTGCTGCTTGCCCATCTTGTATAGATGTAGGGCGAGGTCTATCGGTCTGAGGTTCACAGCGCCGCCGAGGTCCACGTACGAACGTTTTCCGCTCTGCAGCTGTGTCAGTATGGCAAAGTCAACAGCATCAAAAGGCGTTTTAGCTTTCTCCTCAGCATCTGAAAGCAGCTGTTTGCCAGCATCTGTAACAGTTATCACACTTTGGCCCGGGAAATTCGCAGTAAAGTCCACCAGACCCTTCAATCGCAGCGAGCCGAGTATGTTGGAGCCGTCAAAAAACGACGAATTTATTTTTCCTCCGAATTTCTCTACAACTAGATTAGGTGTTATGCTAGACAGCGATACAAGATCAAGGAAGTTAATTTCGTCAACCATTGCAATCAGCACTTTAATATGCACACGAATATTTAAATAGATTAAATCCTTCCACTTATATAATTCTTGTTTTTTAGTACGTGATAATGATGGAGTTAAGGTTTTTTGGAGGCGCGCAGGAGGTTGGTAGGTCAGCAATAATGCTCAAGGACGATAGGAACATAATGCTCGATTTTGGAATAAAAATAGATCACAAAACCGAATACCCAATCAATATACCGAAACTTGATGCACTGGTTGTAAGCCATGCCCACCTGGACCATAGCGGCTTTTCCCCCGCAATATACAACGAATCTAGTATACCGACTTTCGGTACATTGCCCACGCTAAGCCTTTCCAAGCTCCTTCTTGAGGATGCGCTAAACATAGCGAGGAAGCAGCATGCAAAGCCGAGGTTCCATAAAAGGCAGATAATGGCATACGCCAGCAAATATGTAAGCCTCGATTACAAATCAACAGCCCACTTCGGCAACTATGATATAACTATGTACGATGCCGGGCATATAAGTGGCAGTGCCATAACGCTTGTCGAAAAGGCCCATGAGCATGGTAACAGGCGGATAGTTTACACCGGCGATTTCAAGCTCAAGGGGCAGGTACAGCACAACGGCGCAACCATAGTGAAGAGCGATGTACTAATCACAGAGTCTACATACGCATCCAAGGTCCATCCTGACAGAGACGGAGTGATAAAGAGCCTGTTAGCTGGAATAAATGGGGTACTCGACAATGGCGGCAACGCGCTTCTGCCGGTTTTTGCCGTAGGGAGGAGCCAGGAGATCCTTTCGGTACTGCAGCAAAACGGACTCGCCCCATCCACATTTGTAGACGGGATGGCAAGAGAGGCGACATCCATAGTCCTAAATTATCCAAAGTTTATTTCTAGTCCCAAGATACTATCAGAAGCGATGAGGGAAAGCAGATTCATAAGGGACCAGTCAGAAAGGCGAGAAGCGCTGAGCGGCCCGTCAATAATAGTTACGACTGCAGGGATGCTAAATGGCGGCCCAGTACTGAATTACATTACAAAGCTAAATAAAAACTCAAAGATATTTCTGACCGGATATCAGGTAGAGGGAACGAACGGGAGGCTGCTTATGGATCACGGTTACATAAATCTGGATGGCGAGAAGACCAGAATAACCGCCCCGGTTGGGTTCTATGATCTATCCGCGCATGCCGATGTAGATGACATAATGAAATATGTGCATCAAAGCGCGCCAAACAAGGTTGTATGTGTGCATGGAAGCAGGGAGAATGCAGAAGCGCTATCAGAAAGCCTCAGAGGGGAAGGATTCGATGCCATTGCGCCAAAAGTAGGGGATTCTGTGAAAATAGACTAAAAACCTAAATACCCCCATGTAAATATAGGAACATGAAGGGAGGCAGCAGAACAAAGCACTGTCCTGCATTCGAGGCCCACATAAGAGAAAAAATGCGCGAGGAACTGCTGAGATGCGCCGAAGGCGTAGAAGACGAGGAAGAGATGGACATTGTAAGCGCCAAGGGACTCGATGGCGCACATTCTACCAAAAATGCTGAAAATAACGCCATGTACGCTAAACCTACCGGCCATGGCAGTATTTGGATAAGGACAGAATATCAAAGCAGCAGGCAATAAGATAATACGCAAAAAGGGGCAGGCTCAAATCATTAGAAAGGACGCCGCGGCCAATAAGATAGGAGCAATTTTTAAATGAAACTGCGCAAAAGGATTTATCGACAGGAAGTTAATCCAACGCCATACCTGGATTCCGCAAGCAAGCAAAACTATTTATATCACGGATGCTGCTATAAAACATAGCAGAGTAAGTGACCTGCGCAACGAAGACGAAACAAAGCAATGATTCAAGGTGAAAGCATGGCACTAGAAACCAAAACCCTAAATAATAGACTCAAAAGAGCGGAAGAGGAATATAATGAAAAGCTACGGCAGCTAATCAACACAAATCGCGCAGCAGCCATGCAGCGTCGTTATTGGGGGCTATCTGCAAGCGCTGTAGATCCGACTGGAATAGGGGCTGAAGTGCGGGAAGCTTTAGAAAGACTATACAAACTGCAGGAGCAGAGTGGCCTGATTCGAAATCCCCAAGTGCGCCATATAGACATTCGTCACCCCTAAACAATAGCAATAATAATGTGCATTGCTAATCTAATTTTATATCGGTGATATTTGAATGGAGGCGACCCATTCTCAGAAAAGGCCGTACGGTGGTATACCTGTCTCCATAGACAAAGAGCAGGTCGAGCACGATATTGATATCACCGCAAAGGAGTTCGCAAACTTAACAGGAATAAAAATAGACCCGAGCAACATAATGGTAGTGCTTCGCGGAGCAAATCCTATAGATTCCGCCCGGCTAAAAAATCGCATGCCTTTGGTATTAAATGCAGAGCCTTACCTGGAAGATCTGAGAATCATGATGCATGCTCCGGAAAAGAGCAGGGGTGCACTAGCCTTTAATATACTGGTAAGGTACTCAGCAAACAACCTTTGCCCCGGCATAGTCAGGGCTGCAGAATTGGCGCAAGAACCCAATAAATACGGCAGGGTGAGCACAGAGATGTCGGACTTCTTTTCAAAAAGGGCGTCAGACGAAGCAGATAGGCAATATCAGGCATCGATGGGAAAGTTTCTCGGCGTAACGTATCTGGGTTCGCTTAGTAAGCTCTTCGCGGCGCACATGCTCTCTGATAGCGCACCGATTATAGGGCCGTTTAGCAGCATGAACATAACTAATGATGCAATCCTACCAAGCTCAGATACTGAAACCTCCACTGCTGAGGTGTGCGGGCTGCTAGCAGAAAAAGTGCTTGAGAAGCGCGGGGTGACAATGACCCCGGCTCAAATCGCCCACCACAAGGCCATGTGGGCAAAGGTGGCTGGGCGCAGGTTAACCTCAGAGCCAAAGATACTAGAACTTATTGCCGAAGCTGCATATCTGATAATTGGAGAGAGGGCAAAGGAACTCTCCGGCAAGGAGCAGGCAGATGCGTTGAAAGCCGAAATAGCCGCTATAACGCACAGCATCGCCAATCTCGAAAGTGCATTGCTTGCAGAATGCCTTGTGTCCAGAGGGGACAAAACCGCAATACTAAGGAATCCCACCGCCCTGATAGACGTCTATGGCGAATACCTACGGCGCGATGATGGGCGCATGTATGCATGACTCGGCTCTACTGCAATACCATACGCCTGGAAAATGGACGCCTTGGCCGGGATTCGAACCCGGGTCACAAGCGCCCTGCCACCACAATAAAGGGTGTTGACAGGCTCGTATGCTAGACCACTACACTACCAAGGCACAAGACTATTTGCTCACTATTGTTCTTTAATCTTTCATTTCCAACAATTTAAGCAATTCAGATGCTTCCTTCCTGGAAAGTTCTCGTTGAACAGGTACAATGCCCTTATCATCCTTCCATCTTGTCCTTCTCTGTACGCCGATCTCGGCTG
>JAJYVY010000043.1 GCA_021791775.1 Microcaldota archaeon
GTACTCGGTGCTCTATGCCTCGCCTACGCAGATCTCGCCGTTCTACATTGAAGTTGCAATAGCCCTTGTTGCAATAATACTGCTCAACCTCGTGGCTAAGGCCCCTACACGAGATGAGTATTATATAGACGTACCCACATTTCCGCCTAATACTAAGACAGAAGTCAAAGTGGACTCCAGTTCCATTATCAACCTTTTTGACACGGTAAATTATTACTATCACTGGAAATACATGCCTCTCACAGCCGAAGAGATAAAGAGCGGCATAGGGAGCAATCTGAGGTACAACAGCATGCCTATCTCAATAACCTTGCAGAATACAATGGAAGTGCTTGACAGGCTGTCCGCAAGCGGGAGTCTGGATTCGAAATATGGATACTATATGCCTAAGAGGTGGAGGGACTCATCCGGCCATGATATAGAATACCTTGTGGTCTTCAGGAAGCTCAGGGATTATTGCGTTTCGCATGCAATGCTCTTCACGGAGATAGATGCAATTGAAAATGCTGACATGCTCGTGACCAAAGGCGGCATGCAGACGTATGTATTCATATATTCGGCGCTTTCCAGTGCAAGAAAGATACATATCTATTCCGGCAACAAGGCCGTACTTGTCTTTATAGACCAGGAAAGAAAAGCAGAGTTCTTAGACAGGCTTTATGCTGCTGAAGGCAACGATGCTGAGCTTATGAAGATGAGCATTGCATGCTTATACATAAGACTGATAAGCACAGAAAACCTGGACCAGTTGATGTAGAGTAGCGTGTAGCGTTATATTGATAGCCTGTGGATTTGCCTTCCTGGAGCATTGGGGACATTATGCTTCTGATTTTTCACCTGCAGGTATGAATTGCGTCAATCCTCTTCTTCCCTTTCTGCTTCGTCCTTTTTCTTATTCTTCTCTTTGCCGTTATCGTTCTCTTCACTGTCAGATGCAGTATCCTGCGAGGCAGAAGGCGCCTCGAAAAGCGATTTGTACTTTCTCTCTATAAGGGACTTTAGCTGTTCTTCTATCTTTTCCTGCTTTATCGCAGTGATATCGCTCAGGTCTTTCGAGAGCTGGCTGACATAGCGCATTATTGTCTTGTATCTTGATTCCTGAGCCTTCATGTTCCTTACGCCGCTGATGTACCGTTGCACTGTCCTGCCGCAGTCCATTACCGCGAGCTTTATTTCTTCTATTATCTCCTCTTCCTGGGCTATGGCCTGCTTTCCTACTCCAGAGTATGGGACATAGACGCTCGAAACGTTCACCATAACGCTTATCGGCTCTTCGTCGAAATTCGCTATTCCGTATCTCTTCCACTGTATTGTCTTTACAGCATCAGTTATGGCGCAGTTTGAAGCATCAAAGAGAAGCGGAACCTTGTTTGCAAACCTTAGCACATTGCCTTCCGCAAGCGGCGATTCCTCCCCCAATGACCTTGTCTCATCTTTTTTCTTCTCCTTGACCTCCTTGCCTGCACCGCCGCCATAGGCTATGCCTGCTTCTACCACAAAGGGTACACCACCCTTGAAGACCTTCGGCTTCCTCTCTATGACGCTCTGGAAGGTAGGATTAAGTATATTCTTTATCGCAACACCCATCTGTTTCTCGCCTATGGTTGAGAGCGAATCAAGTTCCGGGGCGATCCACTTTATCTGCTTGAACGCCCTTACAAGCTTTTCTGCATCATCCCATTTCATCTGGTGTGGGTCCATCTCGAAATTTATTCCCTGCTCCAATGCCTTTAACTCGGCAATCTTTCCTTGGCTGATCCTTGAAAATGTTTCCATTAGGAAAGCAGATAATTTCCTGCTCTCACTCCTATGCGCAAACTCTATCAGGTCATTTGTGCCTATGCCTAATGGATGCGGTTTTATCTGCTTGGGCTTGCTCGGCATCTCCTCGGTGCTGCGCATGAAGATGGTTTCCTTCCCCTCAGGGTCGAGCAGCTTTATGCTTGCATGCGGATTGGAGAGCGCAGTCCTTTTAAGATATTCGTATACGCCATGATCGCTGTTCTCATATTTCACATCGCCGAATTCTCCGTAGATGGAAGTTCCATGCACCCCTTCTTTTGCCCCGGAGTTTTCCATGCCGCTTATGATGGGCTTATTGCCTTTTATGTCGATGGTTATATCGCAATCATATCCTTCCTTCGATGTAAATGCACTGACATGTATGGGCTTGCCGGTGGTGATTTGCGAATATAAGGTACACCCTGATGCACCGATTCCCTGCTGCCCGCGTTGCTGCACGTACCTGTTGAATTTTGTGCCAGCTAGGACAGTGGCGAGGGCCTTGCCTACATGCTTTGAAGGTATCCCTGGTCCGTTATCGCTGACCTTTACGAAATACTTATCCTCGTCCAGCTGTTTTACCTCTACAGAGATCTCGGGAAGTATGCCTGCCTCTTCGCACGCGTCCAGGCTGTTGCTTACGTACTCATGCACTATTGTTGTAAGTGAACGCACCTTGCCCGAATAGCCCAGCATCTGGCTGTTTCTCCTGAAGAATTCAGAGATGGAGTGTTCCTTGAACTGTTTGAAAATTTCATCTGCAGATACCTGCTTGTCCTCAGCCAATAAATCAACCTTTTAGCGTTACATCCACCTACCAGCAAATGGTGTGGGCTTCCTCCGCATCATGGATTCCGCTCCTTTGATGCTGAGTATGTTTTCATATCGCCATTCATGTTTATATGCCTTTTTTGATATTTTTGAGATTCACTCGCACTCCGTACCTGAGGGTCTTGGGATTTCTCACTTCCTTCGCTATTGCATCTGCTTTAGTAAGACTTAGCGAAGTAAGCTACCGCTTCTGTGTCTTTTCCGCAGACTATGCATTTGCCATGCCTCTTTTCGCCGAAAGGTATGACCCTGCTTGTCGCATTTGTATCTTCCTTTATTTTTAACTCGCAGGCATCGCCAAGGCACCAGTTTATCTTTACGAATCCTCCCTTTGATTTTATCACTTCCTGTAGCTCT
>JAJYVY010000014.1 GCA_021791775.1 Microcaldota archaeon
AAGCGCGCAGGCGGACCTGCCGAAGGACAAGGCGGGCCTTGTACTCAATTATAAGATTGGGGATACAATAGATGGAGGCATAATAGGGCTTGCCGGATACAAACTAAAGATAACCGGAGGCAGCGACAGCAGCGGCTTCCCTCTGCATCCAAGCATACAAGGGAGCATAAAAACCCACATATTTAAGCGCGCAAAGCGCTCAGGGAAGTCGAAGGGGATATTTACAAGGCATATGGTGAGAGGGAACACGGTAGGGGGGGATGTAGAGCAGGTCAACACGGTAATCGTAGAGTACGGATCGAAAGATCCATCGGAACTTTTCCCTAAGGGCGAGCCTGCTCCAGCATCGTCCGAGAAGAAATAGCGCGCCCTGATTACATCGGTGGTAGATTGATAGACATAAGACAGAGCAGCTTGAACATAGGCACGCTGGGCCACATAGACCATGGCAAGACCTCGCTTACCAGGGCCATAACGCATACGTGGACGGATAGGCACAGCGAGAGCCTGAAGAGGAACATGACAATAAAACTCGGCTACGCCGATGCAATAATTAGGAAATGCCAAAAGTGCGACCCGCCCTCATGCTATACCACAGATGAAACGTGCAGGAACTGCGCTGGAAAAGCCGAACCCTTGATGAGAATATCTATGCTCGATGCCCCTGGGCACGAAACATTAATGGCTACGGCCCTAGCCGGCTCCAGCGTTATAGACGCCCTGCTCTTTGTAATTGCAGCCAACGAGCCATGCCCTATGCAGCAGACCAAGGAGCACTTAATGATCATGAACCTTCTCGGGATAAAAGATGTCCTGATAATACAAAGCAAGGTCGATATTGTTGGCAAGGAGGGCGCGCTGAAGCACTACAAGCAGATAAAAGAATTCATAAAAGGCAGCAGCATAGAGAATGCCCCGATAATACCGGTGATGACCAATCAAGGAGTAAATATCGATGCAGTACTGGAGATGATAGCAAAGCTACCTAAACCGGAAAGGGACCTTTCATCGCAACCGATAATGTATGTGGTGCGATCTTTCGACATCAACAAGCCAGGCAGCAATCTTGCAAAATTTTCTGGCGGTGTTGTGGGGGGAGTGATAAAGAAGGGCGTCCTGAAGGTAGGTGACAAGATAGAGCTTAGGCCCGGTGCAAACTTCAGCGAACCAGGATCTAAAAAGCAGTCGTACAAGAACATAGTCACCGTCATAACCGACATAAGCAACGGCACGGATAAAATGGAGGAGGCAAGACCAGGCGGTCTCATCGGCATATCCACCGAAATAGATCCCGCGTTTGTGAAGGCAGATGGCCTTGTGGGTAATCTCGTAGGCCACGTTGGCAGCCTGCCGGAAGTATCAACTACGCTGATGCTGCAATACCATTCGATAGACAGAAAGGACATACCCACGCAGAGACTGAAGGAGAATGAGCCGCTCCTTATGGAGATCGGCACTAAAACGGTGTTGGGTTATGTCAAAACCATCAAGAAGGACACGGTGGAAATAGAGCTGAGAATGCCAGTGTGCGCCGAAAAGAAGACTAGGGCTGCGGTGCTAAGGAACATATCGCAAAGGTGGAGGCTCACCGGCTACGGCATAATAGAGTAGTGGATGTCAACCGTACGCTTCCTCTGCAACACGCGCAAATTCCCTTACAAATCTCTCCCTATCCGCTTTTCTAGAAAAGTCGTATCCTTTCGTTATCCTGAAAGCGCATGCTTGCGGATGTCCGCCTCCATTGAACTTCAGTGCGATTTTCAGGCAGTCCAATCCGCCTTTCCGGCTACGCATGGAGCAGTTCGCACTAGAGGAAGACCTGTCCCCGGTGTTAATGTACGCGCTTATGTCGGCTTTAAACTTTTTCAGAAGATGAATCCCTGCAAAAGTGCTTTGCAGGCTGTTGCTGAATCCCAATGCAATCCTTGTGTTGTCCGACAAAATAAGAAGCCTTGATGATTTATCGAGCCTTCTCTGCGCGTTTGCAAATATTCTCCTGTACTTCGCATACCCCTGATTTATCGGTTTATTTGATATGATCCCTTGCGATAGGTTCAATACGACTTCCCTGAGCAGTTTATCGCGCCTTCCCCTAGGCTTGAGGTTATAATACTTGAGCCCGAATGCATACCTCTTGAGCATCGTCATCTGCGCCCTGCTCTTCGGCTTCAGGAACATGTCCGATGTGTGCGCCAGCTCTGCTACTTTATCTGACTCCGCATCTTTTTTGCACAGGATCTTATAGACAATGTCTGACCCGCAGTAATACCTGTTCTCGCCGACTACCATCAGGCTGCAATACCTTGAAATCCTGTTTATTTCGGCGTTGCTCCACTGATGGTGGTCCAGCCATATGACCTTGTTGCCCCTTTTTGCAAGGCGCGGCAGTAACTTTACATACTCGCCCAGCAGATCCCTATTCACTCCTACATCGGAGAATACGAACACCGATTTTTGAGGGTGCTTTGCAGCTATTTCTTCGGTTATATCTGAGAAAGAGTCCCCATAATCAAAAAAGATTATGTTTTCGAGCGGTATCTTGTAATTTCTGGTTATGAGTGCCGCACTCGCCATCCCATCTAGGTCTCTGGCATGCGTAACATTATATATCATTGCCTCATCTCGACAAGGAAGCCCATACGATTTATCTGCGGTTAGTTTACCCAGAGCCCGCGATCTTAAATCTGGGGGATGTCAGTTTTTGATGGATATCTGCATGGAACTGACCTTCGATTTCGTTCCATCCTCGTTCGCTACTTCCTCTGATTTTATGGTTATGCCGCCTCCGCTCGGATCCTTCAGTGCGGGTATGAAGCGGTGCCTTGCAATTTCCACCACATCCACGGCCTTCGAGATCGAGTTGCCCCTTGCCTTCACAACTACGGTTTGGAGACCAGAATTTATCTGGGTGACCATGGCAAGCACATAGTTCATCGTTGGTTTCTTCCCTATGTATATTGTTTTATCTTCGCTGTGCTGGGATTGCTGCTGAGCAGATTGCGGGCTTGCGCATGATGCAGATATCTGTATGAAGCTCACCTTAGATTTCGTTCCATCCTCGTTCGCCAGCTCTTCCGATCCTATGTTTATGTTGCCGTTACTTGGATCCTTAATGGATGTGACGAATCTCTTCCTGACGATGTCTGCCACGTCCACGGCCTTCGAGATCGAGTTGCCCCTTGCCTTCACAATCACCTCGGATGCGCCATTGTTGAGCTGCGTCACTACTGCAAGGACATAGTTCATCAACGGCTTTTTCCCTATGTATATTATGTTGTCGGCACCTTTGCTGCTGGAAGTGCTCTGCTCGTTTTGATTCTCTGCCATGGATTCACCCAATATTATTGAAATTGTTGTTCTGGCTGGCTTCTTTTCTGGTTGCGGCATAGCCGGCCCGCGCCCACGCCGCAGAACCGTTATGTATTTGGTCTGGTATCTATTTAAATTATTTGTTTTCTTTTTCAAATTTCGCAATCCTTTTCATTTCTTTGTCTATGTCTATGTCTATGCCGATGCTTTGCAGAGTGTGGAGAGGGTACGCAATGGATATGTCCCTAAGCAGCATGGCTTCAGGTTCTATTCCGACTTTTTTTGCAAGCGGAAGCTCTGCTTCAATGGACTTATAGATCAGCCACAGCAGCCCCCTTGACGTATCCATTATCTTACCGGAATCAATCTCCCCTTTTTTCAGCTTCTCGGCTATTAAGCCTTCTGAGAATGCAGCTGTGCTGTTTTCCGACACGAAAAGCTTACCAAGAGACCTCATGAATTCCGGCGATACTGGATAGAACACCTTGTAGAATATGAATCCGAATGGCCTCGAGTAGGCATCCCTTATTATTATGTCAGTTGCGAGCAGCCTTTCCACTGGATCATCTATCCTTCTCACATCTGTGAAAATCTTGCGTATGTCAGCTGCTGGCTCGCCTATGGCGCCACCAAGCCCCTCTATCATATTCCTCACCGCTCGCGCGTGCTTCGCCCTGGCCTCCGCGATCTCCCTGAAATGATTCGATATGTCTACAGTGTTGTTAATTGATGGATCTCTGGCCCATTCTTCGGCAATCTTGCCTGTTTCGCTGACGCCGTAGTAGAATTGGTTCAGTATATGGAGAACGGCTTTTATGTCGAACTTTATGCCGTTTGGAAGTATTACGTGGCTTTTTGTAAGCTGCCCCTTCTTTCTTCTCACGTTTATGAATCCGATTGCCTGTTTTATTGTACCGATGTTGCTCTTTTTGGCGTATTTGTATATGTAGGGGGAGAGCCACTCCGGCACACCGTACTTTCTCATGGCCGCGCTAACCAGGCTTTTGTATAAGTCCTTCATTTGAACTACCTCTCTATTTCTTTGCATTCGAATTTATAGCTTTCTTGCGGCGCGCGCCGAACTGCAGCCTCCCTCTCTTGTTGAGCATCCTCAACGCTGCAACTATTATTGCTATGGCCACCACCATGGCAGCAATAAGGTAATAGATGCTGGTGGATTCTTTACCTACCTTTATGTAGTAGTTGCTTGAGCCGGTGAACTGCTGGTCTGGCGCCCCGTTCTGCTGCTTCCACTGCTCATATAACGTTACCGGGTAGTTACCTGGTACGCCTTGCGTGTCTACACTGACAAGGAAGGTCAGGTTTTCCGATTCCCCTGGCGCAAGGTTGGCCACATAGGCTGTGCTTGCCACTGGCGTTATCGGATACGGCGTCTCAAGGCTCAATTGAAGCCCTATGGCGTTGGTGTTCCCTGTATTTGTCAGAGTGAAATGGGCCGGCACATCTGTTGCGCCCGGAACAATGCTTGAGCTGCTGGAGTTTATAGAGAACTGTGCAGCAGGGGCTACGCTTAGGTTTATTCTCTGGGTTGTGCTGAAGCGCTGCTTCAAGTCAGAGGAATAGTACGTGATGCCTGCCATTATGTATGGACTGCCTCCGCCCTGCGCTGCCACCAATACGGGCTCTGTTGCTGCTGATCCTTCCGTCAAGTTTGGCACGAAGAACGTAGTCACCGAACTTAGTATGTTGAGCCCCTGCTCGCCGTGCACTGAAACGCTGACATTCCTGGCCGTTCCATAGCCGTCATTTTCTATCACTAGATTGATGGTCTGGTTATATCCTGTGTACAACGTAGACGGGGTAGGATTGGATGCGAGTACCCTAACATCGGGGTTGTTCTGCACGTGGAAGTTGACAGGCAGCGATGAGCTTGAGACAACTACGCCACTTGGGCCGTAAACGAAATAGGTGGCAAGGAACGTAAGGGCGTATGTGCCAGAAGGCGTAGAGTTTGGTACGGTGAATGTGTAGTTGAAGTAGTTTCCTGTAAGCCCGGAATTCAGGGTGCCGATCTGAATCCCTTTGATTGGCGAGACGTTTAGCAGGGGATACGTGCCTTCTGGCTGCAAGTTTACGTTATATAGCCAGCTATTGTACGAATTGTATAACTGGAATCTTATGGTAACGTTGCTTCCGGCTACAACCGGATTAGGGCTCACAGTTATGTTGGCGAAAGTAAGGGCGTTCGTATATTGCGCGCCCGCTATTCCGACCAGCGCCACCAGCGCGGCGAATACCAGGAAGACCGATCTTATTACGTTCATTTTTTCCACCTCAAATCATTAATCATGATAGCTGCATGCTGGTATTCCTGAAGAGTGCAAACGCCAGCGCCATGCACGCCCCCGCGAAAGCGACCAGTATAACCGATGTAGAAATCAACGTAGATACGGGGAGGAATCCTTTTATCATTACGTCCCTTACAGCATTGACCGCATAGGTCAGAGGATTTACAACTGTCAATGGTATCAGGAAACTCGGCAACAGCGTTACAGGCACAAACGCGCCGCCAAGGAATGCGAGCGGCATCACCAGCGTCTGCGACACCAGTGCATACGTTTGGAGCTGTTTCATCCTCGTCGCCAGCGCTATTGCCAGTGCGCTGAACCCGAGGCCCACTAAGAAGATAATCCATATGAGCTCGAAGAACCCCAGCACACCCGCATCAACAGTTGCCCCATAAAGTAGGCCGATTATTAGCCCTATAAATGCCGAAAGGAAGGACTGGAATGTACCGTATCCTATTTTGCTCAGCAATACAGCAAATTGGTTTATTGGGGTGGTCAGGAACGCCTTGAGGTTGCCCATTTCCCTGTCGCTAAGCAATGTGAATCCTGAACTAAAGACAGCTCCGAAAGAGGCGACCATAACCAGGAGACCGCCCACCACAAAGCTCAGATAGTTGCTGCTTGCTCCGTATACATAGTTGCTGATTACCTTTATAAGGCCTGGCGGATCAGTTTGGGAGAGGCCAGATACAGAGGTAGAGGCGCCTACCTCCGAGGCTACCAGTGCGACTTGACTGCTTACGACCTCTGCCGATTGCGGCTGGGAGTTGTCCAGATAAACGTAGATGGTAGAGGCGGCTCCGCTGGAGAACCCTGTTGGTATCACAATGACGCCTGCAACCTTGCCCAGAGAAAGAAGGTTAAGCGCTGCGGTTTGCGTGGTAGATGATACGACAACTACACTGCCTCCAGATTCTAGCGTGTTGATGAAATTGAGCGCGTTAGGCCCATTATCATAATTGACAACGGCTACCGGCACGTTCTTCGGAGTGCTTCCGAAACTGCCCAGCAGGATTATGAAAATAAGAGGGAAGATCAACGATCTGATTATGTTGACGCCGAGGTTCTTCTTGAATATCAGCAGCTCCCTGACCAAAAGCGTGTATGCATCGCCTATCAAGCCCATTTTCATCTGCCCCCGCGCATCATCATCGACCCTCTGCCTCCAGTAAATGCTCCTGATTCGTCCCTTACCTCAGAACCAGTGAGCTTTAGGAATACATCGTCTATCGTAGGTTCGTGCATGCTTATGTTTTGGATTGTAATCTTTTTGGCCGAAATCTCCTTTATCAGCATCTCTATCTTCTTCGTTGCGGAGCTCCCTCCAGCTGCCGTTACCTTGTTGCTTAAGATAGCGGGATCAAGGCCTATGCTCTTGAATGCGGCGGCGACTTTCTGGAGATTGTCCTTGTCTGCCGATACCTCTATTATATTGCTCATGCCGATTTTTTGCCTGAGCTCGCTCGGGGTTCCCAGCGCAATGAGTTTTCCGTGATCGATTATCCCTATTCTGTTGCAGAGCTGATCTGCTTCTTCAAGATACTGGGTCGTCATCAGTATAGTCACGTTCTGCTTCTTGTTTATCTCCCTCAAAAGGTTCCAGATCTGTGTCCTGTTCTGGACATCCAACCCCGTGGTGGGCTCGTCAAGGAGGAGCAGTTTCGGCGAGTGCATCAGCGCTTTTGAGACTTCCAGCCTGCGCTTCATCCCGCCAGAGAATGTTCCCGCATACGCATTCCTGAAATTTGTTAGCGCTGCGAGTTCCAGTGCAAAGTCTATGTCTTTCTGCAGCTCTTGAGGCGGAATGTGGTAAAGCCTGCCGAATATCATAAGGTTCTGCTCTGCTGTAAGCTCGGCTTCTACAACGGTTTCCTGCGTTACTATGCCAATGTCCTCTCTAGCGGCGTGCGGATTCTTGTGCATGTCTATGCCATTGACTATGACCTTTCCGGAGGTCGGGGGCAGTAGCCCCAGAAGCATGTTCAGAGTGGTGCTCTTTCCGGCCCCGTTCGGCCCCAGCAGCCCGAATATCTCCCCCTCCTTTATGGTGAGATCGATGCCATTCACAGCCACAAGGTCACCGAACTTCTTGACAAGCTTGTCTATTTTTATTATGTCGCCCATCAACTCACCTAAAAAGCCTTGATGCCTCTTTAATCGTGCTAACCATCATCTTGCCTACCGATTTAAGCGTGCGATCGCCCAGTTTGGTTAACACATAATAGTTTTTCACCTTCCCGCTCACCACTCTATGCTGAAGCTTTATGTAGCCTGCCTTCGTAAGGACGTTCAGGGCATTGTAGGTATCGTTCTTTAGAGTTGGGCCGTAGAAATCCGCAAAGCCCGCCTTATGGAACTCTTTTATAATGGCGTATGAGTAGGTTCTGCCGATTTTTAACCTGCCAAGTATCCTCAACTTTATGATTACCCGCTTCGCCTCCATGGGCATAAGTTGCGCTGCGAAATGGTCAGATTTATCTTTCATCCACATCAGTTTAAATTTAATATAGTTTAAATTTAAACTATTTATTTACGGCAAGATATATATACCCTGCGCGCGGTTCGACACCACGGAGTACAAAACTAGGCGCCGCCCTCCGCAGTGTACAGAACTAGGTCTGGGTATTTTCTGGAGAGCTGGCTTGCTTTTATGCCGTACATCTCCTTAATGCCCCTTTCGTGGGCCAGGTCAACAAGCCTCTGAGTTATTATGCCATCAAAAACGACTGTGTTTACCCCCTGGGCATTTTGTACTGTCTGGATAAGCTCTCTTATGGGTATTTCCTGAATCAGGGATCCATCTGCTGAATAGAGCCTGCTCCTCAGCGTGTTGTGCAGTTCCGACAGTGAGTCTATGTATGCTTTGTGTGGCTGGAGGTGTGGCGCTGGCTCCCCTTCAATATTCGGAATGTCTATAGATGTGCTTTCCTCAGACCCGTTTATATCCTTTATGCCGAGCTCAGGGTGTGTCTCCATCTCGCTCCGGCCTTCCGATGCAGCTGGCTCTGCGGCATTATGCTGCCTGCTTTGAAGGTTGGTTGTTATCTCTGATGGGCTTAGAATCTCCCTGCGCTGCGGCTGGCGTTCCGGCAGCCTGTCATTGGTCTGCGGTCTTTGGTGGAAACCTCTTCCGCGGAAATGATCATTCCTCTCCTGCCTTTCCTGCCTCTGTTTGCTCTGCTCCAGTATCTGCTCTATCGGTATTCGCGCCCTTAGCGCCTTTATTATCTCTTTCCTGGTGAGCTCTTCGACCTCCTTGCCGTCTGGAGCCTTTGCGACGAAGTCGATGTCAGCCATGTTGGTTATGTTCTTTATTATCATTTCTCCTCCCCTGTCGCCGTCCACGAACAGCGTGGCCTCTTTTGCTGTGCATAGGCTGAGTATTGTCTTTGGTATGGTGCCCGCTGCGCCGCCTACGGCTATGCAGTTGGCTATGTCATTCCTTAGGAGGTTTATCACGTCCGCCCTACCTTCCACGAGTACGATTTCGTCGTTCTTGTCTATGTCAGGGCCTGCCGGCAGGCTTTCCGGCCCGTAGGTACTTACGGTGCTCGATTTTACGTCGGCTTCCACAACCTCGCTTATCTCCCTGCTGTCCGGTATTTCAGTTGTAAGAAGGGTCTTGACCAGTTCCTTCGCCCTGTTTATTATCTTCCTTCTTTTCTCGCTTCTGGTGTCCTCTATCTTGAGAACGCTGACATTTGTCTCGAACGGACCAACCCTGTCTACCGATTCTATCGCAGCTGCCAGTATGCAGGTTTCAACTCTAGGCAGCGAGGACGGCAGGAAGATCTTGCCAAAGGTCCTGTTCCCTGAACCTGAGCTTTCTATCTCTATCCTTCCTATCTTGCCATTCTTCTGCAGTTCCCTAAGATCAAGGTCACCGCCAAGCAGCCCTTCCGTCTGCCCGAATATTGCGCCGATTATATCTGGTTTTTCTACAGATCCGGATATCTCGAAACGCGCCTCTACCATGTATTTTACTATGTCTATGTAAGATTTTGCCATTCCAGCACCCAATTTTTGGTCTGAAAGTCAGAGGAATAGCAGGTTGGTATATAAACTAATTACACTGTCTACTAGGCATTGCTCCTTCCCATCGTAGAAGTAAATACGATTCAACATCAAATACCCGCCTTTCTCTTCCTTTCGCTGCATATAATTATTTGTAAGAGTTTAATAAATGTTGCGTTTTGAAAGCCACCATGACGTTAATTCGATATTTTGTTACGCGTTTGAGATCTGAGTTTGATTCTCTGCAGGCCATCCGTAGTCATCCTTCCTGCCCCTCTCCACCTGATTTACCCCCTTTCAGGAGACTCTACGACCCTGAGGCGTTCTGTCTCCTCTCCAAGTTTCCATTTTTTGATTGCGGCGAGGAGATCCGGGCCTTTCTGGTCTGTTCTCAGGAATTTGGCGAGCTCATCAGTGTCCAACCTCACAATTACAAACTTCAAGAAGTCTATGCCAAGCTCCTGCAGCAGAAAAACAACTGCCGGCATGTCCTCCTGCGATATATCTATGCCTGGCTGCATCTGCAAGTTGAATTTCCTTCCCTCGATTGTATAATCGAGGCGCGCCACACCGTCTCTTTCGCTGAACGCCCCCCCTATTCTCTCCAGGATCATCCTGTTATCTGGGGATTTGAGGAAACTGAGTATCTGTTCTGTGTTAACGATCCTTGCTGCCTGTGCCGCGGAAGCCTGATTTGTAAGTGATCTGCGCGTATTCAGATAGCCTTCGAACTCGTAGCGCACCCATCGCACATCGTTTTTTAGAGCATCTTCCGTTGAGGCGTCCGGCCTTCTCCTCCGTCTTTGCACAAAAACACCTTCTTTGTACCAATCAGAATTCTAGATATATAAAACTACCTTAGGAAAGCGTACCCTATGGTGAAGTAGATAAGCTTTGCGGCGAGGACATCAGGTGCGTGAATGCCAGGTATCGGTTTCAGCTCATTGAAGTCTGCTCCCACGAGCTCCTTTTCCCTCAATACGAGCTTTAATATCTCCTTAAGCTCTTCAAATCTCATGCCACCGGGCTCTGGGGTGCCAGTGCTCGGCATTTCAGATGGGTCAAGCACGTCCAGGTCCACTGTCACATATATCTTCTTTTTCGTGTTTTTTATTATCCTTCTAGCTACTTCTTCAGGTTTCATGGAACGCATATCCTTCATGTAGAGTATCTGGCCAGAATACTTCTTGGCGCTCTTCTCGTCTATGCTGCGCACCCCTACGCTGTAGCAGCTCCTGCACATCTCTCTTATTCTCGCCATCACACACGCATGGCAGTATTTTGTCCCGAAAAGCTCGTCTCGCGAGTCTGCATGCGCATCAAAATGCAGCACGCTGAAATCCTTTACATACTCGCGCACCGCGCTGACAGCCCCGACCGCGATCGTGTGCTCCCCCCCTATAAGTATGGGTGTCTTTTTGTCTTCGAGTATCAGTGAGACCTCTTTTGCGATTCTGTCCACCATCTTCTTCGGCGAATCGAAATGCGGCTGCATTTCCTCCGTCGTATAAATCCCAACCTCCGTCGCGTCTCTGCCGAACTCTTCGTTGTAGAGCTCCATCGGCCTGCTCGCCTCTATTATGGCGCGGGGCCCCTCTCTCGACCCTACCTTATATGTGGAGGTAGAATCATACGGTATCGGGACAACTACCACCTTCGCAGATTTGTAATCCTGCTCTTCCAGTCCGAAAAGGTTGTACGGCGGCAGCGTGTTGAGGATGGTCATGCGTGCTCACTCACTACTCTCTCTTGTCAAATTATATATTAGTTTGGCTGCCCATCGATACTGAACGCAAGATATAAACATATTGTGGTTCAATAATAACCTGCCGCATTCAGTAAAAGCTCAGGCGAGAGAATACCAATGAATAAGCCTTCTTTAAGTGTCTATTTAAGCAGCATCTCAGAATGGGACGCGGAAGAGATTGCAGAGAATGCCAATGATTCCGAGATCGCGCTAAATGTTGCTGCGAAAGCCGAATTTCCATACCCATATATGCATGAGGACGCGGTCAGGTTCATAGAAAAGGCAAAGACGGGCTATGATAACAACCAGGAGTACCATTTCGGCATACACCTGAGGGAAAACGACGAGCTTGTTGGCGCAGTAGGAATATTCAATATTGACAAGGAAAGCCGGACATGTGAAATAGGCTATTGGATTGGCAAAAACTACTGGGGGAAAGGGTATACAAAAGAGGCCGTATCTGCGCTCGTGGAATTCGCTTTCAAAAAGGTAGGAGTGGACAAGATATATGCAAATGTCTTTTCATTCAATTTAAGGTCAATCAATCTGCTTCTGGGGCTAGGCTTCCGCCAGAACCCAATGTACAAGAGGGTAATAAACCATTACATGGGTTATGCGGAGGAGGTCAGGTACGAATTGTCGTTTGACGGGAGCCAGCACGCAAATTAGCTTGGTGGTATGTATGGAGGTGGTCAAAAGCATAAGGTTAGGTTGGGATGTAATACCGAACAGATACGAGCTGATAATAGAGCCAAACATGCATGGCGAACTGTACAAAGGAAAGGAGAGGATAAACGTAGAAATAAAGCGCAGGACCAATAGGATAAGGATTAATGCTAAGAGCATAAAGATAAAAAGCGCGTTCGTACTGCAGGCTGACAAACGGTACAGGGCGGCGCTAAAATGGCTTTTCGAGCGAGAGGAGGTAGACCTGATCCTGAAGGAGAGAGTGGAGGGGCGCGCAACTATAGAATTGGAATTCGAGGGGCTGCATACGGAAAGCATGGTGGGCTTCTACAGGAGCCATTACATGCACAATGGGAAAGAATATTCATTCCTGACCACCCAATTCGAACCGACTGGCGCGAGGATGGCATTTCCATGCTTCGATGAACCGGCTTTCAAGGCGGTCTTCGACATAAGCCTGGTCGTGGACAACGGGGTCGAGACGATATCTAATATGGAGAAGCTGTCTGTGGCAAAGACCGGGAAAAAGACAATCGTCAGGTTTAATGAAACGCCAAGGATGTCGACCTATCTAGTTTACATGGGAGTAGGCACTTTTGAGAGGCTTAGAGGAAACGCTGGCGGTACCGCCATAAGCGTGATAACAACTCCAGGAAAAGTAAAGCTAGGCACCCTTGCTCTTTCATATGCTAAGGAAGTAGTGCAATTCTACGAAAAGTATTTCGGCATAAAATATCAGTTGCCGAAACTGGACTTGATAGCGGTGCCGGATTTTGCGGTAGGGGCGATGGAGAACTGGGGGGCCATAACATTCAGGGAGGTGAGGCTGCTATGCGATAGCAGAACAGCATCTACTGAGGCAAAGCAGACAATATTAGAATATATCGCGCATGAAATAGCGCACCAGTGGTTCGGGGACCTCGTGACAATGAGCTGGTGGGATGATCTCTGGCTGAACGAATCATTTGCAACATACATGAGCTACAAGGCCGTGGCCGAGCTGTATCCGGAATGGAAACCCATGATGAAATATCTTGCTAATGAGGTAGTTAGGGGGTACAACGTAGACAGTTACCGCACAAGCCACCCAGTCAGTGTGCCTGTGGCGGACGCAGCCAGAGCCGCAGGGATGTTCGATGATATAAGTTACAGGAAAGGCGGAGCGCTGCTGCGCATGTTTTGCGATTATGTGGGTGAAGAAGCATTCAAGGGAGGCCTGCACATCTACCTGAAGCGGCACTCTTATTCGAATGCAAAACGGGAGGACCTCTGGAATGCGATAGACGAATATTTGCATAAGAATGGGATGCCAACGAGGCTTTCCAAGATCGCCGAGTACTGGATAAGCACAGAAGGTCATCCATTGGTGATGGTGTCAGAGAAAAACGGTATGCTGGAGCTGAGTCAATCCAGGTTTACCCTATCTGGAAATAAGGCAGCGAAACCATGGCCGATACCAATGCGGTACATGACAATGGCAGGTAAAACGGGTTTGATAATGTTGGACACCGCGAAGAAAACGGTGCGGCTGAAGGGAAAAGGATGGATAAAGCTGAATAGCGGGCAGACCGGATTCTACAGGGTTAAATATCAAAACAGGCTGCTGGATGGAATAGGAAAGGCACTGGAAACGGGTAAATTAAGCAGCGCCGACGCATGGAATATTGCGAACGACCTTTATGCGATGGTCAGATCTGGCGAGATAAAAGCCAAAGCATACCTGAATTTCATCACTGCGCACTGCCTTGATGTCGGCTATCCGGCGAATTATACAATATCGGAGCAGCTTGGCAGACTCTATGCGATTTCCAGCGGCACCGGTCTGCAGAAAAAGATCAGGAAAGCATTGATTACGTACAATACCAGTCTACTTGATAGGGTGGGATGGGGTCCAACCAAAAAAGAGAGCAGTACAGATGCGCTCGCCAGGAGCACGGCTATGACATGGCTAGGCAGAGCCGGATACCCCAAAGTAGTTGAAAGGGCAAGGCGCCTTTTCAGTTCCAACGATATAGCACCAGACCTTAAAGAGGCCGTATATGCAGCTGTAGCTGCGAACGGCGGTGAGGAGGAGTTCCGGCTAATGAAGAAAAGGTATATGGAGGCGCGCCTTCCAGAGGAAAGGAATGTGCTGCTTATGTCCATGGGACTTTTCGAGAAAAGGGAGCTAGCAAGCAAGGCACTCGATTTTACCCTGTCTAAAGACGTAAGGCTGCAGGACTCCTACTTCATACCGCTGCTCATGTCTACAACATCCAATTGCGCCGATGTCCTCCTCGACTGGCAGATAAAGAACTGGAAGAAACTGATGCAAATGTACGACCCAAACGCCGAGATGCTTTCCAAAGAAGTGGCGTATATGTACTGGCAGAGCAGCAGAGAAAGCCTGGGTAAAATACGCAAGCTTTTCTCGGACAAGAAAAATAGGAGAGGAGACATAGAGATGCAGATTGTGCAGGCGCAGGAATCCGTGCAGAGCACCATACGCTTTAGAGAAATCAATGCTTAGGTGCGAATGTGAACGTCCTCCTTCTTGCCTTCATAATCTTCCTCTCTCTGATTTTTGCAATATTGACTGTTACCTCTGCGGCAGGGCTGCTTTACAGGGAAGAAGAGGATTACGGCACTGCATATGAGCCCAAAACCCTCGTGATAGTGCCATGCAAAGGAAGGGACGTGACGTTGAAAAAGAACCTTGTCTCGCTGAAGAACCAGGCTTTCAGGGATTATGATATTATTGCGGTCGTCGACAACACCAACGACGAAGCGCTCCCCACCATAAGGGAACTTGGCATCAAATATATGATATCATCTAAAAAATACAAGCATTGCAGCGGAAAGGTCGCAGCCATCTCCACGGCATTGAGCAAGGCTAAAGGGCACGCTGTTTGCGTGATAATAGACTCGGATGTCGAATGTAGCCCAAGCCATCTAAAATATCTTGTTGCACCCCTCAAAGACAGGGGCGTAGGGATATCGACCGCGTATCCGTATTTCAACCCCATAGGTGGCTTCTGGTCCAAAATAAAGATGGTGTGGGGGTTTGTTGGCAACGGAATGATGGAATCTAGAATAACTAGGTTTGGATGGGGGGGCTCGATAGCGTTCAGGAAGGATTTGATCGGGAAAAAGGAGCTGAGAATATTTAGCAATGCGATATCTGACGATATAGCATTTGTGCACTTCGCAAAGTCGAAGGGCCAAAAGGTCGCTTATGCCAGCAGGTGCAAGATTAATGTCAATGTTGATGAGGACAGGAAGAGCTTTTGGGAATGGGCGAACAGGCAGACCGCGCTCTCCGTGCTGGGAAACAGGAAGTTGCTCTATGTTGGCATTTCCATGTACGCCGCTAGCTGCATGCTTCTCATCTTCGGCATCGTTCTCTCTGTGCTCCTTTCCCCATACTATATAGTTCTGCTTACCCCCTTCATAATCGGGCTGTACAAGAACCAAAGAAGGACGAAAAAGCACCGCGCGTTTGTGCTTTTTTCCTCATTTCTAATGAACTTCATCTTCCTGTCGAACCTCATTCAAGCATCTAAGATGAAAGAGATCAGATGGAGAGGGAGAACCTACCCCCTTGTTAACCCATTTTAGACCGCAGGAGCCTGCACGGCCCCATTAACCCGTTTTAGAGAAGAAATAAATATCTGGAATTAAAGGTAAGAACATGGAATGTTCGATTGGCTCGGCTGCATCAAAGAAGTATGCGATGCTGATGAGCAGCGGGGTCTGGGAGCAGGAATTTAACGAGGACAAAACCGCACTAATAATGAGCAGCGATGAAAGGCGTATCCTTATTATGTCGGCGCCAAGCAGCCTGCTGGCCAGGAGCGATGACGAGTTTGCAGGCTACAGGTACTTTATACAGGTATCGGAAGGGCACAAATACGCGCGCTTCTCTGTGATTACCAGATTTAGACACGGCAATCCGATTTTGGAGGTTGTGAGGCCGCCTGATATTCCAGTAACGCTGCACAACGATCATAGCGGAGGGCTTCCGGATCTACCCCCAAAAATGTACACGCAGTTCAAATATGTCGGACTGCCTGCTCCAGAGAGATTGGATTTGTCTGAGGGGGCGATAGAAGGGCATTCTCCTGTTCAAGTCACCTTCGGATCCATCGGCTTTACG
Source organism: Microcaldota archaeon (assembly GCA_021791775.1). Classification (GTDB taxonomy): domain Archaea; phylum Micrarchaeota; class Micrarchaeia; order Micrarchaeales; family Micrarchaeaceae; genus JAJZAB01. The sequence continues at coordinate 16,202 of JAJYVY010000014.1, forward strand.
ATACAAAAAAGCACACTGAGCATCAGCGGAACAGCTTTTTTCCTGCCGGTCTTTATCGTGGGGGACGATATGGTGTATCCGAATCGCTTCCTGAGTGAGAGGCTTAGCGCCAGAAGCAGGTTTTATGAGCTGCGCACCGAATACAAGATAGATATTGACAAGGGTAAAGCATATCCGACCCGCTTTATGCGTGGTGGTGATGAATACCAGATATCAAGGCTGTGCTGGAAGGTGGCGGACGAGGATCCAAACGCACCCCCAAATTCGCTGATTGGGCTGTACGTAGCTGCGGAAAAAAAGGACAGTCCCTCGGTGGTGGAGTATTTTGTCCTATTTAGAGAGTATCCGTATGGCGACAGGTGGAGATTCGAGGTGGTGGCATTTGACCAGCGCCTTGATGGCATAAGGAAGCGGCTCCCGAAAAATGCCCCGGCAGAGAATGCCCAAATCATTGAGGCACCTG
>JAJYVY010000015.1 GCA_021791775.1 Microcaldota archaeon
AATCGCGATAATAAGTATCGCCCATCCGTATGTCATCAGGTACTCCATTGCGGATTGGGACCTTGCTCTTGCTATCCTAGAATAAGCGCGCCCTTTGCGTGCGTGTGTTACCCGCATTCTCTCAGGCTACACTATCAAAAAAAAACATAAATAGCTTCTGAATGACACAATCTTCATGCCATGGTGCGTTATACCTAAAGGTTCGGGTTCTACACAAGCAACAGTTCCATTCAGGCCGTTCAAGAGCTCAGGGAAGAGGACGCTGAGCAGGTTCAGGTTAGAGTAGGAAACCTATATACGTGAGCTAGGCTGGCATCTTAAGTGGTAGGTTTATACTTACGGCCATCAAATCTCTTAGAGGCACCCTTTCTGTTGCATTGAGGAACTCTATACCAAGCAGTCTTCCTCTCTTGTCTAAGTCTACGATGGTGTCTCTATCAATCTTCTTGTTTTTGAAAAATTTGCCATTTTGAAACTTTATGTATATTGCATCTGCCTTTTCGTCAAAACTTACCTCCATGTCATATACCCCAGTAAACGGTTATTATGATGTAATTGCTGTTTTCTTTTACGTATATCACGCTTATTTTATCGCCATTTATCTTTTTAATTGCTTGCTTCCTATTTGACTTGGCGTCTACAAGGCTGTCAGGGTTGGAAATTGCATCCGATACCCATTTAGATTCTATCTTCCTGAATGACAGCCTCGCTTTGGAGTGTTTTGTGTATATTATCATGATCGTTTATGAGTAAAATGAGTTTATATTGCTATTGCTGAATTGATTTGGTGATTTGAAGAAATTATGCCCTGCCCGCCATTTAATTTCCATATTATCGAGTTTCTTCTCTATCATCTTCATTTCTGTTCTTGCGTACGGTTTCGGTTACGGCGCACTGTACCCAGAGGTCCACGCACTTAATCGCCCATCAGTATGCCATCAGGTACTCCATTGCGGATTGGGACCTTGCTCTTGCTATCCTAGAATAAGCGCGCCTCTTGTGTGTGTGCGCGCGTGTGTCATCCGCATTCTCTCAGGACACCTTATCAAAAAAGGAATAAATAGCTTCCGAACGGCATGAACTCCTTCCAGTAAGCTGTAATATACAAAACGCTATCCCACAAGCCATCTCCACAGAGGTGTACACTTTATCGCCTTGCCCGTCTACTTTATCTCTCCTTCATAGTCCCAGGTTATACAGAGCAGCTCCCCGCAGTGCAGCTCTAAGGATGCCTGCGCCAAATTGCTGGTTTCTTGCGGCATTGAAGCCTAAGCGCTGAAGCGCAATTTATCCTGCGCTGCTTGCTACAGAGTATGCGCTGCATATAAGGCTATCTGGATTGTAACCTACATGGCCGTGCAATGCATTCGATATAACGGATTCTACGTAATTGAAGAGCCCTATGGATTGGTAGCTGGGCGGCTCGCAGGACCCGCTGTGCGCCCTGAGTAAACGGAAGAACTCATAGGACATCGACAGCGCTCCGCTGCCAAAGTCTTCCGGTATAGTGAAGTAATCTACTGCAAAGGTGTAGTTGCCGGACACCACAGTAGTAACGCCAAGGCGGACACCATTCTGTAAGATGTATGATGCGGCGCCATACTGCCCGCCGCTGGTATTGACCATCAAGCCCGCCGAGGAAGGCGGCGTTGCGTATTCCGCTATGATGTATGTATTGTAGTCGGAATCTGTCAGGTTTTCTAGGACGAACGCATACCTTGTGCCGTTTGCCCCCAAGCCCGAAAGGGAAGGATATGAAGCAGCTATTTCTGAGCCAGCCAGCCTGTACAGCGCAATATTGTCAGATTGATTCACGCTTCTGTAGAAGAGCATCGGCGAGACATAGATCGCCTTAAGGTATGGAAGGGTGAAAAGGAAAGCCACTACGCCAAGGGCCAAGACTATGACAAACCCATATCCCGCAGAGCGTATTCCATAGATTATTCGCGGCTTCCTCCTTTTCGCCTTGCCCGTGCCTCTGAGGAGCAGCCCGTACTTATACGCGATAAGCAGCATTATTATTATGGCCGCGTAGAAGAAGATCTGGCCTGCAAACAAATGGAATATGGCTATTGCCTTGGTCAATCCGTAATAACTCCACGAATAAGCTATGCCAAACATCCTTGCGAAATTGAAGAGGAGCATAAGGCCAAGCCCTGATGCCACCCACGCCACCTTCCTGCTGAACCTGCCATTATACAGATATGCTACTGGTATGAGGAACATAACTATGGCTATGAAGGTACCAACTGGCGCGCAGGTCGATGCTATCGAAATGCTAGTCACGGCGGAAGACACAATGCTGATGCCCTTTATGGTGACCGGCGCGCCGAAAAGCTTGAGCATCGAGTAGACGAACTGGGCATTCGCATTTGCAAAAGCGGCATTCTGAAGAAGAATGGGCATAAGGAGAAGGGGAGACGCAAAAAGGGAATATGCAGCAATCGGCCACAATTTGCGTATGCCATCCTTACCGAACAATATGATAGAGAATGAGAGGATTGGCAATGAGACAAGCAGCGCTCCTAGTCCGAACGACATGAAAACGAACGACATCTCTGTGCGCACGAACGATAGAATAAGTAGATACGCAATGAATATCGCCACTCCGATAGCGATCTGGGATCTATCCCTATTCAACGACAAGTCCTCTTTGAGCGAAAATACTATGAATGTAAAAAGCATCAGCATTGCTACTATCACATACGTGGTTGGGTCCGTATCGAGCACTGAGAAGCTCGTCCTGGATATCTCTACAGCGGTGGAAAGGAGGACAGCGATAAAAAGTATAATTATACCAAAAAGTTTTTCATGCATCCGCATAGATACCCGCATTTATTGCATAAATGTCCTCGGCCGAAATGGGCTTCATCACGTTTCAGCAGTTACTCTCTTCTTCATCGGACATCTAGCTCTCACAGTCAAGATTAATAAAGAATAGCATGAAATATCAATAGTGCCACAATGCGGAAGGGTTACCTATTCAAAGAGCATACTGCCGACGTCGAATTCATTGCAAATGGCGCCTCTATGGATGAGGCCTTCAAAAATGCAATACTTGCAATGCTGGACACCATAGCGGATATATACGCAATAAAAAAATCAAGAAAGGAAAAGAGACGAGTTATAATAAAAGATTCTGCTGATAACGCAGAGAGCCTGCTCTGGGTCGCGCTGCAGGATACATTGTCTGCTACTGATTCTAAGGGGGTATTCGGATATGAAGTCGAGAAACTCAAGATAATGAGGAAAAGGGGCAAATACAGCATCTATGCCATAATAGGCACGAAGGAGCAGGAGCCGAAATATTCAAACATTTATGTAAAGGGCGTTTCCAGATTCGATATGGAAGTAAAGAATAGAGCACGAGGATATACTGCAAAGGCAGTGCTAGACGTATGACAAAGCACTGCGCCAAATTGCGATCACTCCTCTTTTATCGCAGCCCTTATCTTGGCCATAGTTGCTTGGTCTATGTTGCTCATGTTGTGTGCGCTCTTCGCATGCTGTGCTATCTGCTGAAGAAGTGCATTCTCATCTGCAGCGTGCGCTTCGAATCCGCACTGCATGCCTATGTCTTTGCATGCAAATTTTTTTCCCACATTTCTCACCACTTAACTTATGCAGTACCAATATAAAACAGTTCCACTTCCCCGTATGTACTTAGATATATGCCCCTCCCTGTCCGCTGCCATAGAGATTAACGCCATCGCCGCCTTTTCTTTGAATGGAGAAAGCCCAACTATATCCAATAGATTTTACGACGTTAGATTTTTAGTGTTTTTGATAGGGGGATATGGTATGCTATCAGGTATTTTCTAATGAACAGGGTTTTAAATCTTTAGAAAGAACACAACAGTATGAAGGATGAGAGATGGATTCTAGCAAAGATAAAGGAAAAGGCAGAAGAACTCGGCCTGAGCTTTAACCGCCGCATCTTTATCGCAAACTGGGTCACTAAGAATGAGGCTAATATAATATCCTATTTGACGCCGAGTCCTAAATACGACAAATTTGGAAAAACCAAGCAACAACGTGCTAATAATCTTGGCAGATTTCTGCGCTCCAGGGAGTTAAGAGAGATGGACGCTAAAGGGTTGGTAGTTAATAAAAAGAGCATTTTAGACGCGATAAGAATGATTAACGATCCATTACATAGGAAAATGATTGAAAAGCTTGCGAACAAATTTAAATTTAACAGCCAAGGATATGCCCCAGTGGTTAGCAGGTCAGAAGCCGGACTCGAAGACTCCTATGATGTCCTATTCCACGAATGGATACATGCGCTACTTAATCACAACAAACTCGGATTTTACGACACCGGCGGAAATAGATGGAAGTATAGTGAAGGACTGACAATTTTTGTAGAGTATTACCTTGGCAACTACTACGGGTTTGATACTGGAGTTCTAAAAGGGAGATACGAGCTGGTAAAGAAACACGGTGAAAAGACTAGTTATGATAAATTATTGAAATATTTCGATATCTTTGCCAAACTGTTAGAGAACGAAAAAACGCCCACTGGAAGGAAAGAGATACTGGTACATTATTTTAGGGATTTCCCGGCACCCAGAAGAACAAAATTTTAACTAGTTGGCTGAATGATGTTAACGCCCTTGCCGGGATTTGAACCCGGATCACAGGCTCCGCAAGCCCATGTTCTATCCAAGTTATACTACAAGGGCACGTCCAATTTTATAATCATACCATACAACATTAAATAAACTCTATGATAAACCCATTCGGCCTTTAAATGATTGCGTTTGAAGATGCCGCTGTCTTTTACAGCATAGACTGGCTTAGGTGCTTGGCGCCGGGTACTTTGATAGGCTTAAATAGGCGCGCGTTTATAAATTTGCATATGAAAAGCCAGGATGTTACAAGCATTATTCAATGGGTCGCATGAAATGGCACATACTTACCTGACAATAATCTTGCCGTCCATAATCGCTTTCATAATAACGCTCATAGCTGCGCGTTTCCTTATGGGCTATCTGTATGAATCTGGAGTAACTACTCCGGATCATAACAAAAGAGGTAGGCCTATCCTGCCCTCCGGAATAGGGCTTGCAGCAGCAATAGGCTTTACTGTCGGCGCATTAGTCTACGTTTTTGGAGGCAGTTTTGGAATATATGCGCCTGTTGCGCCCCTGGATTACCTGCTTTCAGCAGTTATCGCAGTCGTACTGATATCCATCGTAGGGTTTCTAGATGATTTGAATGTCAAGAAAGAGATGGGAAGAAGCACAGACATGCTTGACACAAGGAGGGGCCTGAAACAGTGGCAGAAACCCCTTCTTACACTAATGGGCGCGATACCTCTGATGGCGATTAATGCTGGGGTGTCTATTATAAGGATACCGTTTTTGGGTGCAGTCAATTTCGGGATACTTTACCCGCTCATTATAGTGCCGCTGGCGGTTATATTTGCTGCAAATGCATTCAATCTCTTGGGAGGCTTTGATGGTATACTCACAGGCACAGGCACGATACTGGTGTTCGGTATGGTGCTCTACAGCCTTCTCTACGGCACATACCTAGGGCTGCTGCTCTCCTCGCTCCTTTTTGCCGCGATGCTCGTAATGCTGCTCTTCAACCGTTTCCCTGCAAAGATGGTGCCAGGCGACAGCTTCGCATACTTCGGAGGGGCAGGAATAGTCGCAGCGATGGTCCTGGGCAACATGGAATCCTTCGGCGTCATAATATTCATACCCTTCTTCATAGAGTTCCTTCTGCACTTAAGGAGGAAGTTCAAGGTTACCGACCTTGGAAAACTCAGGGCCGACGGGACAATGGAGTCGCCGTACGGCAAGAAAATATACAGCTGGTGCCACCTCATAATGAACATGAAAAGGTGCAAGGAATGGGAGGTCTCTTTGTACATGTGGCTGATTGAGATTGCCTTTGTTGCGCTCGCCTTCGGGCTAAAATCCCTATCGCTGCTTTGAGCTTTTATCAATGAGGGCGGGAAGACCCGCGCGTTTTAACAAGCTCTATATCTGATCTTTTTATCAGCTTCCTCCTTCCCGCGTAATTGGCGTATATCTCCGCCTCTTCTACCAGTTCCTTCACGGTGTCCTCCATCTCCTTCTCAAGGGTGACCACTGCGCCCTCATTTATCCTTTCGCATCCAGCTTCCTTGAGAAACTGCTCTATATCGTATAAACTGAAACCCCGCCTCCTTCCCAAAAGAACACCTGGTGGAAGGTATTATTAGGCAATCTTTTTAAATCAGCGTTCATTCTTATCATTAGCGGAACTCCTGTTCTCCAATGTGATACCATGATAAGATTTGGCTTCCATCTATCAGTTTCAGGAGGGGTGCAAAATGCAGCTTTGACGGCAGAGCGGATGCACTACGGCGCATTCCAGATCTTCGTTAGCAATCCAAGGAGCTGGAAGCGCAGCAGCATAAGCGAAGCCGCCGCGGAGCAGTTCAGCGCAGTTGTAAAACGCTCCGACACAGTGCCGTTTGCCCATGTGCCTTATCTCTGCAACCCCTCCTCGCCTAGCGCAGATGCTTTGAGAAAGAGCCGCACGATGCTTGCCGACAATATGAAAAGCTGCAGCGTTCTCGGAATAAAATACCTGGTTGTGCATATCGGTTCGCACCTCGGTAAAGGAACCGAATCAGGAATCTCCGCAGCAGCGGATACCCTATCGCATGCTCTTTCAAAAGACGGCAATACCCGACTCCTTCTTGAGAACTCCGCCGGCTACAACAACAGCGTAGGGTCAAAATTCGAAGAAATAGGCCGGATAATCGATAAGGCCGGCTCTGAAAATTTGATGTTGTGCCTCGACACTGCGCATGCATTTGCGGCAGGCTACGATTTCCGCACTGGAGAGGGAATGGAAAGGCTCTGCGCAGAGATAGCAGACAACATAGGATTCGACAGGATGGGCCTGGTGCATCTAAACGATGCAAGATACCCTGCAGGCAGCGGCCTTGACCGCCACTGGCACATAGGCAAGGGGGAGATAGGCGTAGCTGGATTCAAGGAGCTCTTCCAAAACAGGAATTTCCAAAACGGATGCTTCATAATGGAGACGCCTATAAACGACGATGGGAATGAGATCAGCAACATGAACAAAGCAAAAGCCATAGCATTGTCTGTGCTTGGCAGGGAATCGATCTACTAGATCAAAGATATAACCAGCGCCGCCACAAGAAAGCCTGCCACCATTGCGGCCGGGCCCAGGAGCCTGACTGTCGGTATTATGGATTTCATCAAATCTGTCATTATATCCCCCACATTAGGCCCCCACAGCGCAAATTTTTTCATGTAAACCCTCTTGTAGCGCACCCGCACGCTCCCGATATCTTTAATTGCGCTCTCCATCCCTGTGTCTATCAGCGGCTTCAGCATTCTGAACTTTGTCTGCCTTCCAAGTACGTTCTCCACAGGTCTGTCCACGGAGTTTACTGCATGCGTGTCTGTGGTGTAAACTTCCGCCAGCACGCCGTATTTCCCCTTCACGTATGATATTATCTCGTCTCTCAAAGAGGGGAGCATATTATTCGAATTGAAGTGAAGCATTGCATATTTGAACGCCCCGAAGGAAAACACCGCCATGTTGAGCTTTCCAGGAGCGAGGTCTCTCGGCATACCAAGCTTATTGTATATCTCCACGCCTGAAACCCCTACCATGCATCTTTTTGACGAATGCAGCTCCTTCAGGTTTTTTATCGCGTTGACGTACTCTCCCATGCACTTCGAATTATACCGCACCCCGGCTAGCTCGCTCTTCGGCGCGCTCTCGAACCGCGAATTGTGCGCGTCTATCAGGATTGTAGCGCGCCCCTTCCTCTCAAGCATCCTTTCAAAGAGCCTTGCGGATTCTTCGCTGATGTCCTCTGTTACCTTCGGCGCTCTTGTGAAAGTGCTTATTACCACCCTTCCCATCGTAAGGTTGCCCACGGCAGCCGAGCCCCCCCTTCCGGCAGAGTAGCTCAGGCCCTCTCCCGCGGCTGTAGCATCCTTTATCCCTCTGTTCAGGGCCTTCCTTACCGCCCCGAGCTGGCTCGCCGATACAGGGTTCCTGTCAGCGGTTGCCGCGGTGTGCATCACAAATCCCATGGCCTTGTATTTTCTGTTTATGTGGCTTTCAAGTATGTATGGGAAGCTGCTTGCGCCCAGGCTGCCAGCAGGGCCGTAGTGTATGTCTGGTATGAAGAACACTGATTTGATACTGCCATCGTCCCTCATGAGCACAATCGTGTCGGTTCTAACATCCGGCTTTATACCCAGCTTTGTTTTCATCGCCATCGCTGTATTTACGTCGAAGAGCCAGTTCTGCAGCATGCCAGAAAACATATCCGTGCTCTTCACTCCAAGTCTCTTCTTGAGCGGCCTGTCGAACATGTACAGCAGCGCATAGCTCACCACAAGGAAGACCATCATGCCGGCGAAAAGCTTCTCTATCAGGGTATTGAAAGGGGTGTCAAACCTGAAGATGAACCTGCTCGCCGCGGCGAACAGCACAATATTGAAGGTGGGTTGGACGAAAGCCAACGGCACCGCTCTCTTCCTTAAACCGAGCACCACCCTGTTCATGAAAAACCACAATGCAAACAAGCTTGCAGCGCCCAGCAGCACAATTATCGTTGCTATTGCTGATCCAAGAAACGGGTATGCCAGGCTGCCGAGCAGTACGAAAATAGAGTAGGATACTGCCCCAATTATTGACATGAAAAGCGCGTGCTTTGTGCTGATCCTCCTTTTTGCAGCCTTGATCACAAAGGTTGTGAGCACAGTCGGGAGCAGTATTGCTATGATGCCAGCCAGCATGCCGTTCACAAGCACATAGTCCAGCGTTCTTGTGGGAAGGACCCTAAAATGTATCAGGCCGACCGAGGCCATGCCTACCACAAGGCTCATCAAAACAAGCGCACCGAAAAGCAGAGTTGTGCCTGGCAGCCTTTTAGCAAACAGGCTTGAGTATCTCGTTGGGTCCTTTGAACCTGCCATAAAAACACTGGCAATTATCACTCATCTGCCGAACCGTCTCTGCCTTGCCCTGAATGCGTATATGGCTCTTTTTAGGTCGGCCCTGCCGAAGTCCGGCCAGTATTTCCTGGCAAAATATAGTTCAGAATAATTGGATTGCCATGGCAGTATCCCCGACAGCCTCTGCTCGCCTGATGTTCTTATTATCAAATCCACGTCCGGGATCTGAGATGTCATCAGCATGGACCTCGCAGAATCATAGCCGAGTTTTCCCTTGGCGCCATGTCGCCTGCCCGATGACTCTATGGCGTGCAGTATGTCGTCCCTGCCGCCATACCCTACAAGCAGGTTTATTGAAAGCTCCTTGTACGCCTCTGTCTTCTTCTCCAGCATTAGCAGCCCCCCCCTGAGCCTCTTTGGCAGGGCTGAGAGGTTCCCTACGATGTGCACGCTAGCCTGGTTGTCTGACAGCGTCCGCAGTATTTTCTTGTCATAAACCGTTTTGGTATAAAGCCTGTATAGCAGAGAGAGTTCGCTTCTGCTCCTGCTGATGGCATTCTCTGTAGAGAGCGCCCATATGGACATGGTCCTGACCCCGTAGCGTTTGGCCCATATGCATACGTCTATTATCCTGGTTATTCCAGAGCTGTAGCCTTTCAGCAGTCCGAATCTGTTGAGCCTCGCCCAGCGCCTGTTCCCGTCTGGGATTATTGCGATGTGGCCTGGCCCGCAGGCGCTGGCAGTATTCCCGCCCCTACCATGCTTTGTTGCCATTCAGCACTACACCCACTGAATTATTGGATTAATTGATTAATTGCCTACAAGTATAAAAATAGATTCGCAAAAACTATAAATGGTACTGTTATGGGGGAATTCTGGGGCAACTGGGTGAACAGCATAGACGAGATAGTCGGAAACAGGCTCCAGATAGAGCACCTGAAAGCATTCGCCAAAGATGTCAATTCCGGAAAAACAAGGAAACCTCTTATGATTTGGGGGGCTTCAGGTGTAGGCAAGACCATGGCCGCTCACCTCCTGGCCAGGTGGGCCGGCTGGAACATGGTTGAGACAAATGCCGGAGACTACAGGGGCGGCGACATGATAAATTCAAGGCTCAGCCCCTCTGCAGGGAGCAGGAACCTTTTCGGGACCAGGAATGCCTTAATCCTGGATGAGATAGACGAATTATCCGGAAGATTCGACAAAGGCGCAGCATCCGCATTGACAAAGTTGATAAACGAATCGAAAAGCCCGATCATAATGATAGCGAACAACATGTGGGACCAAAGCATATCATTTCTCAGGGGGAAGACAGAACCCGTGCAATTCAGGGCTCTCACAGCCGCAGAGGTTCTAAATGTAATCGGGCGTTTCGCGGACAAAAATGGCATAAAGATAAGCAGGAAGACTATGGAAGAGATAGCGGCCAGGTCTGCCGGCGATGCGAGGAGCGCAATAAATGATGTAGTGCTGATGGACGGCTCGCCAGAAGAGGCGATTGAGGTGATAGGGCTACGCGACAGGAAGATCGACGTTTTTGCAGTGCTGGACAGAATCTTCTCTGCCAACACATTCTCCGCGCCAATCCGCGCCCTTGCAGGCTCAGATGTAGACAACGAAATGATGCTCAAGTGGATAGATGAAAATATACCAAACAGGTATACGGATGCGAACGACGTAAAAATGGCGTATGATATGCTGTCCGGCGCCAGCGCATTCATGAGCAGGGCGTCAAGAAGCCAGTATTACACATATTGGAGGTATATGGGCGCAATGATGTCCAGCGGAGTCGCGCTATCCAAATCGTCATACCCTGACAAAAGGAAGAGATACGTATTCCCAAGCATAATTTCAGGGCTGAGCAGCACCAAGGCAGAGAGGACTGCGAGCACGGCAATCGCGAAGAAGGTGCAGAAGCGCACCCACAGCAGCATCAGGTACATAAAAGAATGGATGCTTCCGCTCATCTCCGACATCGCCAGGAACGCCCTCTCCTCCGAGGTTGGCAAGGAGGATATCTACGATTTCTTCGGGGCCAAGTTTGGATTGGAGAGCAGCGAGGTAGACTATCTGGTCAAGAATGTGAGAGGCAACCAAGCTCTCTAAGCAGAAGGTTCAGTACACTCTTGGCATTATCCTTGTCTACTTTTATGCTTGCTGCCTCATTGTGCCCACCGCCGCTTTCCGCGTACTCCGATGATTCCACAATCCCGCTTATTATTTTCAGCAGGCCGGTCTCTTTTGATATCGCCCTCGACAGCCTTATCGTTATGTAGCTGCCGTAGTGCACAATAAGAAGCGTCCTTTCTCCATTGGCAACTTCGAGCTTCTCCTGCAGCCTGGAGCTGTACCTGCCCGGCAGCGGATATCCGGATTCTGCCCGCGGAAGCTGCTCGAAATCCAGGACAAATACGGCCATGTTCCTGCTGGACTGGTATCTCTTCGCGCTCTTTGCCCCGATCTCCAGCAGATCCATGAGCGTATCGTAGGAATAACGGAACGCAGCCTCAAATTTCTTTTTGTCCATTATGAGCGACTGGACATATGCGGGAGTCAGCTTATCTATTGTGGAATCTCTCCTGCCCGCTATGCTTGTGAGGTAATCCAGGACTATGGCAAGCCGCTGCCCCTCGGCGTCGGTGCGATCCGCAAACGCGCTGTAGTCGCTGATCAGCGATGCGCGCTTCATGTCTTCAGTGTGTATATCCGAAATCGATTCTGCGAAAAGAGAGCACAGCACTCCGGCAGTGAAATTCGAGTCCCCGCCGTTCTCCCAGGTGTTGATGTAGTGCATTGTGTAGGATTTCGGAAACGAATCATAAGGGGGATGATGGTCCAGCATTATCATGTCATATTTGGCCTTCGATCCTATTATCGCGCCTTCGCTTCCTGGTGCTGTGCCGAAGTCTGTCGTCAGGACGAGCGGCCTGCGCACTGAGTTGTAATGGTTGAATTCGAAGATGTCGGCATATGCCGACTCTGAATCGTACTCTATGCCCCTCTGCATCACCCACGAGACCCCGCGCTCGCCAATGACAAGCGACTGCTGCAGCTTTGCAAGGGCTCTGTAGAGCGATACCGCACCGCTTACTCCGTCGCCGTCGTTATGGAATCTAACCACTATTGGGTCTCCTGCAAGGTATGCTGTCGAGAAATCGGACGCAGCTTTTGCTATCTGACCAGCCATCCTCTTGAGCGTGGCAAGATACGGTTTGTCCTTCTCTGCCTCTATGACCCTATCCATGTTCGCTCTGGTGTCTACCAACCCAGCCAGCTTTGCTATTGCGCCTTCTATTTCCTTGCCGGTTGCCTCCCCCAGCACCTCGATCTCCTTCAATTCGGCCCTGCTGTCTTCAATCCTGCAGCCGCACGCTATCCTGTCGCCTACATCTAGAGTCAACTCGCTCTTTGCATTCAAAATCTTATCCCCAACAACAGTGTAGACGTTGTTTCTTGCATCTGGAGAGAGCATCACGGCTGTCACAATTCCATCTATCCTAATCATCTTTTCCATAAAATTTACCAAAGAACTTATGCAGTCGAATTAGCCGTGGTTGCGAGACAGGAAACTCTTGCCGTTGTGTTCCCTATGTAAGAGCAGTACGTGGAATTCTTGTATCTGAGCGCAATGCCCGCGTAGCATCCGTATTGGGATGCAGGCAGCCCTATACTCTTGCATATGCTCGCATTTTCATTCGCCACTGCAATATACGTATAGATGGCATATGCGCATAATGTGCTAGCGAACGACGGCGTGCTGGCGCAGAGCGAACTGACGTTCTGTAATGTTATCTTTGATGCCCCGCTGGTGGTCTGGAGGCTCTGGAAGTTTGATGAGCATATGAGCGAAAGGTAGCCGCCCAGGCCTGCGCATGCCGATTCGTTGTATGTCAATTTCGCTATTCTGTATCTGCAGTACTGTTGCGGGGTTGAGTTTATGAAAGCCAGGGGAGAGCTGAAGTTTAGTACTGAAGCCGCGCCATTGCCGACCATGTAGGAGATAAGGCTGTAATTCTGTGTGTTAGGGAGCATCGCGCAGTACCCCAAATCCCCATTCTTTACGGCATAGTTATAATCAGCTTTGTCTGTGCAATCGGAGTTGAGAGTGGTGTTGCTTATCCCGCTGCAGATTTCCGCATTGGTAAAGTTCTCCTTAGATGCTATGTTATAAAGGCATTCAGATTTGTAAGGGTCAGCTAGCAGCCCGCATTCAGATGCGCTGACTGTGGAGTTGCTCACCCCAAATATGCACGCCGAATAGTAGCTCTCATTGCTTTCAACCTGGCTGCATACAGATAAATTTCCTGTCCTAGCCGCAACTCCAGAAACGCATCCCGCTTGATATATGCCGGGAAGGTAGCTGCAGACTGACGCATTCGATGTCGAGTTTGCAAGCTGCTCGAGACAGGAATACCGTTGCTGAGACAGAACCACGCCCCTGCACCTGCTGAGCGGAGTGCCCCCTCCTGAAGCAATCAACGTAAATGCAGCAACAACCACAAGCGCCGCGGCGATAACCCCCCAAACCAGCAGCTTCTCCCTCTCGCTCAGTTTGGTTTTCTGGTCCCCGGCGCCCGAGTTGGCGCTCTTCCACTGAAAAAGCGGCATCAATATCCCATTATAATCATATATCGCTTATTGTGAAGACTTTGAATCCCCGTTTTGTTATCTCATATGGCGCAACCGATAGGCTGTGGTCCGACCCCCTCATCTTCAATACTTCCATGCCGTAAACCCTCTTGTTTTCCTCAATGTTCTGGTACATTATAAGCGTGCCGTCAAATATGAAAAATTCCGGGCTGAAGCTCATCCCCTGCCTATTCGTAGAGTGCAGCTCCATTGTCAGGAATCCGGTAACTCCCATTCTCTTCATGTTCGTAGAGAGTGCAAACATCGATTTCCTGTAAGTCAGGAGATCCCCCAGCATCAGTTTGAGAAGGGATATGGAGTCTATCACAACGCATTTTGAGCCGTTAATTTTCAATATGTCCTCAATGTCGGAAAGAACACTGCTGAATGCATATGACTGCGAATCATTTCCTCCCTGTATTTTTGACGCCGTCTCATCGCCCGCAAGCACAAGCATTTTCTTGCTTACCAGGTCGTCTATATCGTTGAATTCTGAGAATGCAGTCTTGAAGTTTTCAAGCACTTCGGCCTGCGTTTCCTCAAGCGTTATGAATGATGCAGGTATGCCGTTCTTCGCGCTATTGTATGCGATTTGCATGCTCAGCAGGGTTTTCCCGCATCCCGGCCCACCAGCAATTAGCACCTGATTGTTAAGAGGCACCCCCCCAGATGTGATGTTGTCAAGCCCGTCTATGCCTGTACGAAGCCGCCCTAGAGCTTTGTCGTTGTCCGCCATTAGCACATCCTCTATAATTTATGAATGCAACTTATTGTTTATTAAGCTTTAGTTCCAATACTTATTTTATAGTTGTGCAGACTCTGACTGTGGGACGATGAGAAAGAAAATAGTTTACATAGGGATAGTGCTGCTGGTAGCAGCAGTCGCTGTGCTTTTCTTCTCCGGAAACATAGCGAACATAAAGGGGCTGCTGACGGAGCAGAACGTCACAGTTGCAAGCTCCATGTTTTCTTCAATCCCGATAACCATACAGAATAACTCTGTCATTCTTCTAATAGGCAAGTTCAGCGCACCCATAAACTTCTATGTGTTCAACAGCACCGGGTTCTCAACCTGGTCGTCTCTGCCAGCAAACAGCCTGGAGACAGGATACCAAAGGGCGCTTGGCCTTGTAGGGGGCGGCCTTTTATTCGCATACCATAACATAACTTCTGTAGTCGTCCCGTACCAAACTGGGGTAGGGAACGTGACGCCATCATACTATGTCAATGTATCTAAAGGGATGCATGGGGGGACATACTACGCCGTAATAGATAACGGGGCGGGGAGCGAGTCTTCAAGCAGTCAGGTCAATGCCACCCTTCTGTACAATTCCGGAAATACAAGCGGCAAGGCCCTTTCAAACTTCTTTCTTAAGGAGGCCGCGTTGGGCATCACCTTCTTTATTCTACTTATAGCAGGAGGTATAGTTATCATATTTGGCTTTGTGAAAAAGGACAAGAGCAAAGATGCTGAAATGCAGACATCTGCAACCACACAGCCCAAGCAGAAAGACATGACGGACCAGCAGATAGACGAACTTTACAAAAAGATAAAAAAGAAGGCGCAGAAGGAATAGGAATAGTGTGGTGAACGCATGGATGAACTACGGGAAAGGATAGCAGGAGAGATAGCACTGTCGGATAGCCCAGGAAGCACAATGAAGAAATGGAGGGAGCTATTCGGGGTCACACAAGTGGAACTGGCGAAGAAGATCAGGATATCCACGTCTACTATAAGCGACTACGAAAGCAACAGGAGGATGAGCCCCGGGGTGGGAGTGATAAAAAGGTTTGTCGATGCGCTTTTCACAATAGATGAGGAAAAGGGAAGCACAGTGGTGCAGAGCCTGGAGAAATTCTCTCCAAAAAAAAGCGAGGAGAGCTTCTACACCGTGCATGATTTCGCAGCACCTATAGGCGGCGTGGACTTCAATAGGATAATAGAAGGAAAGATAATAGCCAACCCGAGCTACCTCGATGCGATAAAGCTCTTCGGCTACACGACCGTGGATAGCCTGAGAG
This sequence comes from Microcaldota archaeon, assembly GCA_021791775.1. Taxonomy (GTDB): domain Archaea; phylum Micrarchaeota; class Micrarchaeia; order Micrarchaeales; family Micrarchaeaceae; genus JAJZAB01. Next base: position 15,603 of record JAJYVY010000015.1, read on the forward strand.
TCATCTTGGAAATGTCGCCATCGGAATACCCCAAGCTGTTTGGATCTACGATGGAGAGGGCGTTCCTATTCGACAGGGTTTCAACAGGGAGGTCACCAATGGTGGTCATAAGAGTGGCTCCCATAAAGCCGAAGCTCGTCGTGATGCACGGCATAACTACGATAGACAAGCTCGCAATAAAGATCGCGCAGATAGAGAAGATACCGTTGCTGTCAACGAAGCTGAGCATGGATGAGATTCACGAAAGGCTGAACAAGATATGATGCTATGTCCGACTGTCTGTACCGGCAAAGGATGAGGGTATGGTGGAACAAGACTCTATAAATCCAACAACAGAAGAATTGCTTGGTAAATTTTCCCTTTATGATAAAAAAGCTGTAAATAATGCAGTTAAGCTTGCCAGCAAAACTTTTCCTTCCTGGGCAAAAACTGATTTGTCGGACAGAGTTCGTATCATAAGCAAGATGATAGACAAAATAAAATTCTACAAGAAAGAACTTTCCACACTTATAACTAAAGAAATGGGCAAGCCTCTATCGGAATCGGAAGGTGAAGTGGATGCAACAATTGGGGACACGACATGGTTTCTAAATGAAGGTAAAAAATTTATTGAGACCGAGAGCGTAGATCTCGGGAACAATGCGGCTGAAATAACATTCGAACCGTTGGGAGTGGTGGGTGCAATATCGGCTTGGAATTTTCC
>JAJYVY010000001.1 GCA_021791775.1 Microcaldota archaeon
GTTGATGTTGTAGTCGAAGTTGAGGTTGTTGTTGAAATTGAGGTTGTTGATGTTGAGGTAGAGGTGACGGATGTTGACGTGGAGACCTGCACAACAAATGTTATTGTGTATCCTGCGCTTGTTTTGTTTAGCGCCGTGGCTAATATTGTAGCGTTTGTGGGTTGCGAGGCTTTGACAGTTGATATTGCAGTGCCATTGGCTGCCGTAGTAGCAAATTGGGGGCTTATAACCACGTTTGCCGATGAGGTAGTAAAGTTGACCACTGCGCCTTTTAAGGGGTGGCCGCCGAGCTCTACGCTGCCATAAAGATAAACCGTTTGGCCTACCGGGACATCCGCCCCGCTGCTGCTGCCTGATAGCGTCACTGTTACAATAGTGTTTGTTGATTGCTGCGCGGGGCCTACGAAACTGCCCACGTAGGTTTCATTTTGATAGGTTGGGCATTGGGATGAGCTGTAATTCAGGGAGAATGCGCAATTTGATGCTTTTACGTATACCTTCCCGGAAATAACGTTGTTTATCTTGATGAACTGCCTTATGGGTATTATGCAGAGTATGTCTCCTCCTGGCGCTACGAAAGTTGGGGAGCACGGCGAGGCGATTGTATTCGTTCCGCTGATGTTTACGAACGCCGATGGGCTTTTTACCGGATACTGCTGGGAGTTGGCAAGGAGAAGCACTATGCTTGTTGCCTTTGAGGTGAGATTTGTATTGACCATGACGTCCCTGCAGGTTATCGGCGCGACTGTGCTGCACGATGCTGGCACGATTGTAGAGGGGACGATTATGAAAAGGTAGAGAAATGACATAGCTATGGCTATGATGAGTATTGCCCAGCCGTATGTGGTGAGAAAGTCGATTGCTGATTGGGCCACTTTAGGCCTGTTGACATGGCTCATCATGGAGGAGTGATCGGGCAAGGCGCTACCACCTATCAACTACTAAAAAGATATCGGTATAATAGTATTTAAATTGGTGCGCGTTTGTCTAAAATATGGGCACTTTTCAGGCTCACAAGGATAGAGCATAGCGCTATGCTTGTCATTGCGGTTATTGCCGCTGAGCTGATAAGCGGGCCTCTTCCGTCGTTTCCCATACTTCTTTTGAGCCTTATAACCCCGATATTCGTGAGCATGGGCTCTTTTGCGATAAATGACTATTTCGATGTCGAATCTGACAAATCGAACAAGAGATTCGACAGGCCGCTTGTCAACGGCGAGCTCTCCATGCGCTCCGCCCTTTCCATCTCGATAATCTCGTTTGTCATCGGGGTGGGCGCCGGCGCTTTCATAAATGCGTATGCTTTCGCCATTGCATTGATATTCGGGGCGCTTGCCTTCCTTTACAGTTACAGGCTGAAGGATATGCTACTTCTCGGCAATATCTATATAGCATTGTCCATGGCGATTCCGTTCCTCTACGGCGACTTCGTAGTTTCGAGTATGCTGTCGAAAGGCATAGCGGTGGTGTTCTTCATAGTCTTCCTGAGCGGCCTTGCGCGGGAGATACACGGCATGATACGGGACTACAGGGGCGATGCAAAAGCAAGGAGGACAAGGAACCTCGTACATCGCATTGGCAGCTTGAGGTCAGCGCAGCTTGCATTCCTTCTTTATGCAGAGGCCATACTCATAAGCATATTCGCTTTCTTTTTTATAGCCCCTTTTATGTTTAACCTTTCCTACATCCTGCCCATAGGAATAGCTGACGCCATGCTGGCATACGTAGCCATACTCGCGCTTTTCAGAGGCAGCCATTCATTCTACAAATCTGCAAGGAACATAAGCCTCCTTGCCATGGGCGTAGCTCTTCTAGGCTATCTTGTATCTCCGCTGCTCCACTTTATAGTATGATCAGATGCCGGCTTCCTGCTTCATCGGCTTCGACTCCAGCTTGGCTTCGAAGTCGTCCATCTTGTGCGTGAACTCGTCGTTCGTCTTTATCGACCCCCTCGCTTTCAGCACCTCTCTAGACAACAAGTAGTATATGAATGCCAGCGATTTTCTCCCCCTGTTGTTCGACGGCACTATGAAATCTATGAATTTTGTAGAATTGTCGGTGTCGCTGAGCGCAACTATGGGCATGTTGACCTTGCTTGCCTCGTTGACCGCCTGCTTCTCGTTCCTGGAATCGCTTATGAGTATCAGCTTCGGTTCCGTAAAATCGTCCCTGTTCGGGTTCGTGAATATCCCTGGAGTTACCCTTCCCTTTATGAATTTGGCGCCTATTATCTCGGCGAATTTCTCAGCAGGCACTATGGCATAGATTCTTGACGCTGTCACCACCACCTCCTTCGGATCATATCTAGCGACCATCGCCGCCGCGATCCTTATCCTGTTGTCTATGGTATTGAGGTCTAGAAGATAAAGTCCGTCTTCCCTTACCTTGTACACGAACCTCTTCATGCCTGGGCTCCTGGTCTTCGTGGCTATGTGGATGCCTGTCTCTAGATAGTTGTTCTGCTCTGTCAGCAATTCTTCCTGTTTTTCTTCCTCCATAACATCACATTTGGGGCCGCCGAGATTTTCAGCCTTCGCTTTTGAACTCGGGTCGCTACCACCCCAAGGTAGAAGCCTACCAAGCTAGCAGACGGCCCCTGGCTTATCTTTTTGCATTGTTCCTTTTATTACTTGCTTATGGATGACCCGCCCATAAATGGTGCGGGCTTCCCTTCATTTCTTCCCTATCTTTATGAATTCGTCTATAAGTTCGACGTTGCTTATGAGCATCCTTCTGCAGCAGTACCTCTTTATCCCAAGATCGTCTAGCACGGCTGCAGCATCTTCGTGCTCCTTGTTTACCCTCCTGTCGTACTCGTCCCACTTGTCGGCTATAACTGCGCCGCAGCTGAAACATCTCACTGGAATCATCATGTTATCATCTAATCGTAATCATCTATATGACGTCTGGAACCTTGCCCTTGCCTTCGGCCCGAGGAACTTCTTCGGTTCCACCCTCCTGTAATCATCAACAAGAAGATTCCTGTCGAATCTCATGTACTCCTTTCTTATGGTGTCGGTATCGGAGAACTCTGCGATTGCCTTTGCGATGGCACTTCTTATCGCCTGCGCCTGGGCGCTTCTCCCTCCACCCCTTATGTTTATGGATATGTCAAGCTTTGCAGCCATGCTTTTTGTTATGTTGGATAGGTTCATGGGCTCGCGCATTATCCCTCTATAGATATCCTGCTCTATCGCATTTATATCTATGCCGTTCACCCTCACTCTCCCGCTGCCGAGCTTTGCTGACGCCCTTGCTATCGCCTCCTTCCTCTTGCTTCTGACCATCACAACTCTTTCGAGTTTCTTTGAGCTTCTTCTTTTAGGCTTGGCGACCCTGCTGCGGATTTTTTTCGCTTCTTCCTGCGGCTGGGTTGCCGCTCCTTCCTCCACTGCTATGGTATGCTGCACCTCTTCCATAATATCATCTGGTATAACCCAGCATGCTAGATAATTCCTTTATTGTCATATGATTTACATACATGCCTTTCGGGTCCTTTGATTCTATTTCTATAGGCTTCTTGCCAGAAAGTTCTGCCGGAACTCCTATATAAACCTTGAGCTTCCTATATGCTGATTTCCCCCTCGGCATCCTGTATGGGAGCATGCCTCTTATTATTCTCTTTACCAGCAAATCCGGCCTTCTCGACCAGTATGGCGAGTGCTCGGGGTTCGCCTTCTCCTTGAGGTTGACCCTTGTCTTGTACCTTTGTATTATGTCCTTCCTGTTTCCGCTTATTATGGCGTGTTCAGAGTTTATTACAGATACTTCGTTTCCCATCAAGAGGCTCTTTGCCACTTGGCTCGCCAGCCTGCCCAGTATCTTCCCCTTCGCATCATATACCATTTGGGCTTGCTGCTGCTCCATCTTATCACACTATTATGCTTATGTTTTTTTGGCTTGACATGCTTTTCAGGTCTAGCATGCTGCATCCTGATTCCGAAAGCCGCTTCGCGGCTCCTTTTGAGTACTCCAGCGCGGCTATTCTTATCTTGTGGTCCATCTTTCCTGCCGACAATACCTTACCTGGCACTATAACATTGCTGCCCTCTTTTGTGTGCTTATTTATTTTGTAGATATTGACTGCAGTCCTGCTTCTCGCCGGCACGGCCACGAGCTCTGCTACTCTGCCCCATATCTTAGCCTTGCCTCCCCCGCTTGCGCTGCTTGCAAAGCTCAGCCATTCCTTGACTTCTGGCTTTTCTGCATTGATTTTCATGGCATCACTTATGCGGGGGGAGAGATTTGAACTCTCGCAGTCACTAAAGACACAGGAGTTCCGAGCGCTTTTGCACACCTCAGTCCTGCGCATTTGGCCATGCTCTGCCACCCCCGCATCATAGTTTCTTGGCTTTGGCCAAAAGAGAATCTGCTTGCTCCTCTATAGCATCTAAAGCCTTATTAATTATCTGCTTGGGCGGCATCTGGCCAAACGATTCTACATAAAATTCAAATGTATCGTCTCCTTTTTGCTCGTAAGTAACAAGGCCGGGCTGGAACTTTGCGTGGGTCGACCCCACTCCCATCCTTGCCTTGCCGTCTAGCCTTATCCTCTGCCCTTCGGCTAGCTTTATCAGGGGTATGGCATCGTTCGCCGCCTTGACCTCCTTGTCGGCAGACTTCAGTTCTTTGGAGTAGACGGTCTTCGGGCCCTCCGCCTCCAACGTGAACACCACTTCGTCCTTTTCCGAGTATCCTCTTGAGGGCGTAGTTATCGGTACAAGACCTATCCTGTGCGCGATATACTCGTCGAACATGGCGCTAGAGTTTTCGTAAAAAGTGACAGCATCTATCGCAAATGTGGGTACGCTCCCAGTCGCTGCCCTCCTGACCGCATTTGCATATGCGTTCGTTGCCTCCTTTAGGACGAATTTCATAGTGTTGCGATTATCATCTAGCATTTCCATTTTCATGTTCTCACTAAGAAGCAGCGACAATAAATAACTATCAGAATTATGTAGAATAATATTTATAAAGCCATGCCCAGTATGTTTATCTTGCTTGGTGGTTTCTTGACGTTTGAAGACATGCTAATGGAGGACATGCAAGGCGCTAAGTTCAACTTGAACGAGTATGCCCGCAGCTTCAAGAAAAGGCCGCACGTGTCGAAGAGCAAGATTGATGCATATGACAATGCGGTATACCTGAAGATAGGGCAGTGGTGGGCCCAGAAGGACTATGATGGCATGAAAAAAAGATACGTGGCTGCCACCGGGCTGACATATGACATGTTTTTGAGCATCTACGATGTTAATTCGAGGAGCATGTTGGCGGCGAGAACAGTAGATTTTGAAGAGCGGTTGAAAGAGGTGATAAAGGATTTTACGCGCGGACTTAAGAGGCCAAACCTGGAATTCAGGTTTATAGGGATGCAGAACGGGGAGGATCCGGTGGCGGTGCGCACCGTAGTTGAATTTGTGCGTTCGTTGAGGATTCCGGTATTCGAGGTTGACCTCTTCGGCAACCTGACCAGGCACATAGCGGTTGACGCCTACAGCGGGATGAGCTTCAATGTGCTGTTGGAGGACAGAATTTACAAACCTGGAGAGCTGGTAAACAGCATGACGAAAGAGCAGTTTGAGAGGGCGGTCAGGCCTCAAGCCTCTTTGTAAATACATCGTAGTGCTCAGGCCCGTCCCCAGACAGTACGCTTCTTTTCAGTTTTATCTCAGAGCATTGGAAGCTGCCAATCTCGTCGTTGAGATGCGAGTCAATGAACGCGGAAACCTTGCCGAGGTTTTGCGGCCCTTTCACCCTGGCAATAGTGATGTGCGGCTGGAATGCGCCGTGTTCTCTATAGAGTTTTATGCCGCTGTTCCTCAAGCCCTCAACTATATTCCTGCGCATGCCGGAAAGTTCATTCGCCCCCCTGTCCAGCCCGGCAAATATGACGCGCGGCCTCTCTCTTGTTATCGCAGATACCCCTTTTACCGATATCTCAAATGGCTTGCAGCTCACAGCAGACAGAGCCTCTGTGATTTTTGCGGTATCGCTTTCCTTTACGCTGCCGATAAATACCATAGTTATGTGCATCTGCCGCTCCTGCACGGTCCTTATCCCTTCCATGTCTATCTGGTCGGCCAGCCCCCCTATCCTATTTTTTATCCCTTCTGGCAGGTCTACGGCTATGAAGGCCCTGTATGTTTCTTCTCGCAAGCACCCACCAAACTCTTAGCGCGCCCTTACAAAGATCGCCGAGTACCCCAGAAGGCGGCCAAAAAGCGCACTTACTACAGGTATCCTTCTCGTCATTCTTTCCAGTATGGATATGTCCCTTCTGGTCAGCCCTTTAAGGACGCCAAGCATTATCGGGTAGACTATTATCACCTCTATAGCCCCGGCTATCAGGAGCGCTATGTAATCCCCACCGAATAGAGGCATTAGAGGGACAATGAGCAGCATTGTTATGGCGTTGGCGCCAAGTATCCTGTAGAGCTTGCCGGAATCGAAGCCGAGTTTGTAGAGTTTTGCGCTCTTGACTATGAAGAGGATGTTGGTGACTATCGGGGTTATCGCATAAAGAAGCAGCACCAGCCCCAGCCCCTTGAAAAGCGGCACTATTATCGGAAGCAGGATAAGCTGCATGACAGATATCACGGCGTTGTAGAGCATGTAGTCCTTTAGTCTCTTCGCGCTTATGAAAAGGGTGCTAGCATACGTCCCGGCCAGACCAACAAGAGTCCCAACGGCCATTATGGCTATGTACAATGGCGCTAATGTGTAAACGCCGCTGAATGCGACATAAGAAAACGGCTTTGCTAGCACGGCTATGAACAGCAGGATCGGAGCGAGGAGGAGCACTGCATAGTAGATAGTGTAATTGAACATCTTGGTTATCTTCTTGCTTATCTTCCTGCTGGCGAGCGTAGCGGAGTAGTTTGCGAGCAGCGACACGCTTATCGACCCTGATATTACGTCTATCAGGGAGTTCACCCTGGACGCTACTCCGAAGTTGCCGACGACTACCGCTGTTGCAAATGCCCCCAACACGATAAGCGAGATATTGCTTGACAGCGATTGCAGCGCTCCTGATGCGGCTATAGGCAATGAGAAGCTGAATATCTTTTTTATGGATTTTAATGAAGGCTTTACAAACATTCTGAGGTGGTTCTTGATGTATATCAGATAAACAGAGTAGAGGAATCCGGCAGAGGTGCCGATTATCAGCCCGATTATAGGGCCTGCCGGCCCCATGCCCAGCAGAACCAGCACTACTGCGAATACCGCCTGCAGGACCGCCTGGGTGGTGGTTATTGCCGCGATGTGCTTCCCTTTGTTGAACCCCAGGAGGGCGGAGTACGATGCACCGAATAGCATAGAGCTGAGTATCGATATGGATGCCAGCTCTATGAATACAGTATAGGAGGGATTGTGGAAAACCGCCGACGCTATGAACCCGCTCATCATGAACGATATCGCAGAGAATATTATGCCTGCAACTATTGTGACGAAGAACGAGTTGGCAAGCAGGTCCTCTATGGCGTGTTTGTCCTTATTGTATATGTGCTCTGGTATGAACTTGTTCAAAGCCGTGCTTATGCCGAGATTGCTCAAAGAGCCAAATACCCCTGATACTGCCAGCGCCAGAGTGTATATGCCGTAGCCTGTCGGGCCCAGCAGCCTCGCAAGAGCGATAAACGCCAATCCTAGGAAGATTATTGAAGCGAGCTTACCTATGAGCACGAAGCTGGCCATGCTTGCCGTCTGTGCGCCTATGGCGCTTGCCTCTGACTCTACAGTGTCAGATATTTCTGAATTATACGCCATAGCGAACCATCCCGGTCCTTCGACTGCAGTGCCGATATTGTATGCCGCAAATCATAATATAGATGAAGGTTTTTATGTTGATTGTACGCATTAAATACTGCTGAAGGCGGTATCTTGACAGAGAGAATAGTGGTGCTGGCTGTCGACATAGACAACGACCTTTACAGGAAGGCAAAGGTAGCCGGGCCAGTAATCGGCAGGGAAGCGAATCTCAAGGCTGCAGCGAAGCTTGCGCTGGCAGATCCGCAGGAGGCTGATGCCAACACGATGTTCGAGGCTGTAAGGAAGTATGACGAGCTCAAGAAAAAGGGCTATTCTGTTTCTGTTGCAACTGTTACTGGCGCAGAGAAGGAGGGTTATGCTGCAGATGCAGCGCTCGCAAGGCAGATAGATATCGTACTAGACAGGTTCAAGGCTGATGCGTGCGTGCTCGTCACAGACGGAGCTAGCGATATGCGGGTCCTTCCGATACTCAAGACAAGAATAGAGGTAAACAGCGTTGACATTGTAAGGATAAAGCAGGCAGAGGCGCTCGAGGGCGCCTATTTCACGGTCTTTGAGAAGCTCAAGGAGCCGCATTACGCGAGGATAGTGTTCGGCATACCGGCAGTGCTTCTTTTGCTGTTCGCACTGAGCTATTACTTCAATTATGGCTGGCAGCTGCCGGCTGCGCTCATAGGGGCGTATCTAATAGCAAAGGGATTCGGAGTTGAGGATTCTTTCGTTAGCTCTTTCAGAGGACTTGGATTCAGCGTAGAGCGCCTTAGCTTTGTATTCTATACCAGCGCCATAATATTCTTCTTTATAAGCATGATTGTGGGGTATGGGGCATACACCTACATGCTTAGGACTACAAACAACCAACTTGTTCTTGTCGCCTCCGCCCTGGAAGGCTTCCTGATACTCTTTCCTGTGAGTTTGGTTTTGTATCTGGTGGGGCGGGTCCTCGATTTCGAGAATAATAGGATGCGATATAGGGCAATAACGCAGGGGACGTACACAGGTTATGGCATAATAACAGTGATGATAGTCTATTTCGCATCTGCATGGATAGTGGGCCAGATATACTTTTGGCAGCTTCTTTTCTTCAGCTTCGTGGCGATAGTCTTCGGATACCTTGTGTCGAAATTCAGCATGATACTGAGGAGCAGGGCCATAAGAAAGGCGAGAATGAGGGACAAGCAGGTCATAAATGACATAGGGGCTTATGTCGGCAAGGTGACATCGATAGACCCAAAGCGCGGCATAATGATGATCAAAACCGATTACGGGAATATAATAAGATACGATATAGACAGAGTCACTAGCATATCCGATAGGATAATAGTCAGATAGTTGCACGTAGGGATTAGAAATTGCCCCATAGTGCATCTGCTCCTGGTCGCAGCGTTTCCCTCCAATTTTTAAGAGAGTCTACTTCGCGCTTGGCTTCGTTTAGGAGTTCTGCTACAGCAGCTATCGCATCCTGCTCAGATTCACTCCTGCGCAATATTGCGATGAGCTCACCAATTTTTGTTTCGACAGTGCGTCCGGTGGGATTTATTCCGGCATCGGAGAGCGCCAGTTCTACTATGCTGCGGAGAGTGCCCAAGGGCATTTCGACGCCTTCGCCCCTAACTTCTGGGGGCGCCAGTTTGGCCTGTTTATTGGCTTGCATGTTACCTGATATGTTGGGTTTTGGCAGATATATATAGCTTGTTGCTGAGCAGAAATGGGGAGTTGAATTTATATCGTGGCTTTTTATCGCCTTTTTGATGCTTCTATTACCGCACCGCCGCACACGATTTACCTGCATTTGAGAATGCCGAGCGGATTGATTCCTCCTCCGCCTTGAAAGACTAGGGTTTCTTAAGCCAAAAGTTTAAGAATTCAGCCTCCTATAGAAAGCAAGGTTTATATATGCCTGAATACAATAACAAGACGATAGTGCTGCATGAACTTATAGGGCTAAAAGCATCTGTAGTGAGCAGCAATGACAGTTCAAGGAATGGCATAAAAGGAATTGTGATAAATGAGACCAAAAACACTGTTGTGATACGCACAAAGACGGGAGACAAGGCAGTGCCAAAGCGCACATCAACATTTAAATTCCTTTTCGGAAGAAATAAGTTTACTGTCAGCGGAGAAGAAATCTGCTTCAGGCCGCAGGAGCGCCTTGAGAAGAGCTTTAAATTCTACAAGAGGAGGCGCCTGCAGAATAGCAAATGAAACTCAAAAGATGATTGTTTGGAATGCAAGGATCCAAAGTGTCCCATACACGGCAACCTTAAGACCCATGGTTACAGGATGGAAGGATTGGTTGTCAGCGACAGGGCCAAAAAAACAGTAATAGTGGAAAGTGAATATACCACATTCCTGAAGAAATACGAGAGATCTTTGAGGAATACCTCTAGGATACCTGCATACAATCCGGAATGCATAAATGCTAAGACAGGCGACACCGTGGCTATTGCGGGCACAAGAAGGCTGAGCAAGACCAAGTCGTTCGTAGTGACAAAAATATTGAAGGCGGGAGCAAAATGAAGGGATTATCGACACACGTATCAAGGAGCCTTGTTCCGGGGTCCGTATTGGCATGCGCAGACAACAGCGGAGCGAAGACCCTCATGATAGTGAACAAGATCGGGAAAGCCGGAAGGAAGGGCAGGCTTGCCGCGTCTGGTGTAGGAGATATAGTCATCGCGAGCGTGAAGACCGGGACACCGCAGTACAAGAAGAAGGTAGTAAGGGTGGTGATAATAAGACAGAAACAGCCAATGCGCAGAATCAATGGAATGCGAGTTAGATTCGAGGATAATGCTGGCATGCTGGTCACTGAGACCAACCTGGCAGTGGGCACTGAAGTCAAGGGCGCGATGGCTAGGGAGGTGGTTGAGAGGTATATAAAGCTGGCAGGGATAGCATCTCGGGTGGTATGATGATAGAAAGCAGCAAGCCAAGAAACCAGAGGTTCTTCCGCTACAACGCACCCATGCATGAAAGGCAGAAGTTCGTCCATGCTCATGTTGATAAGCAGCTTAGGGAAAAACTGCAGCTCAAAAGGAGGGCGGTGCAGCTGGCTAGGGGGGACACGATAAAAATAATGAGCGGCGGCAAAAGGGGGCAATCCGGCAAGGTCACCATGATAAATATGAAGACAGGCAAAATCTACATAGACAGCATTAAGAAGAAAAACGCAAAGGGAAAGGAATTCAACGTGCCGATAAGCTGCAGTAATGTTTACATCACAGATCTGAATTTATCTGACAAGGTGAGAGCTGACAAGCTGAAACTGAAATACCAGCCTGCGCCAAAGACTGAGATGAAAGAGGCGGAGGGAGAAAAGAGCACGGCAGTGATAGAGCAGAAGGTAAGGCAGCCGACCAAAGACGAAAACAGGGCAAAGATGGAGCTCGGGGTAAGATAATGGCGAAAAAGGGAAATAGCCGCCATATAAAATCGCTTGCATCGCCGAAATACATGGCAGTGCACAAAAAGGAGCATGTATATGTTGCGAAGCCGCTTCCAGGCAGGCACAGCCTTGAACGCTGCATGCCGCTTTCATTGGCGGTAAAAAAGATTGGAATTGCAAAGACAGGCATGGAGATAAGGAAGATGATAAAAATGAAGGGGGTGTTTGTCAACGGAATTGCTAGGAGCAGCACCGCTTATCCAGTTGGGCTGGGAGACATGGTAAGCATACCGAAATCTGGAGAGACTTACTCGATAGGGATAAATGAAAGGGGGCAGGCGACAATAGAGAAGATGGAAAAGAGTGTGAATGAAAGGATAGGGAAAATCGTTCAAAAATATAAAGCGCCAGGCAACGAAATAATGATACGGCTGCATGACGGTACAATAGCGAAGAGCGACAACGGAGTGAGTGTGAATGATTCTATAGTTTTAGATGGGGCCAACAAGGTAAAAAGGGTGCTCAAGCTTGGCGAGGGAAGCAGATGCCTAGTAATAGATGGGGTTCACTCAGGCAGATTTGGAATTGTAAAAAAAGTGATACAAGGCAATGAGGTATCGAAAGCGTCAGTAGTAGTGGAAGGGAGCGATGGTGCGGCATTTGATACGCTGCTGCTCAACATAATGGTAGTTGAATGATATGAAAGATGGAAATCCTATGCAGAGCATATACATAAGCAAAGTGGTCATTAACATAGGCAGTGGCAACGAGGAAAAAAAGGCGGATGCGGCTAAGAAGTTGCTAGAGCTCATCACTGAGCGAAAGCCCACAGACACGATATCGAAGAACAGGAGGCCGGCATTCAAGATAACTAGGGGCCAAAAGATAGGCGCATTTGTCACACTTAGAAAGGATGCGGCGCGGAATGCGCTGAAGCGCCTTTTGGACGCGGTCGACAACAGGGTGAAGTTGACTGGCGTGACAGACAATTCGTTGAGCTTTGGGATAAAGGAGTATATAGACATTCGCGGTATAAAATACGATCCACAGATAGGAATGCTTGGGATGAATGTGAATGCGTCGCTCAGAAGAAAAGGAAGCAGGGTTGCAGAGAGGAAGAGGATGGCGGCTAAGATACCGAAAAGGCATTCCAGGATAGGGCCAGAATTGGTAAAGGAATACATGAATAAGGAGTTTAACGTAGAATTCGTGTGATTTTTATGCAGGTTAGATTTGAAGAGAGGTTCAAAGGCAAGGGGATAAGGAAGTGCAGGATGTGCGGCAATGTGAGAGGGCTGATACGAGCGCACAACCTCTACATCTGCAGGAAGTGCTTCCGCGACAATGCGGTAGGCCTGGGATTCAAGAAATATGGCTGATGTTTATGGACAGATTCGCAGATGCAATAAATACCATAAAGACAAATGAGCGCATAGGCAGGCAGGAGTGCGTAGTAGATTCTACAAAACTCATCAAGGCAGTATTGGATGTCATGAAGAAGGAAGACTACATAAGGGGCTACGAGGAATTCTCAGAGGGCCATACGAGGAAATTGAGGGTGCTGCTGTCCAACAAGATAAACAGCATAGGGGTGATAAAACCGAGATACTCAATAGGCAAGAAGGACATGCAGAGGTTTGAATCACGTTACATACCCAGCAGGGACTTCGGCGTACTCATATTGTCCACGCCGCTGGGGATGATGACTAACCGGAATGCAAGATCTCAAGGCGTGGGCGGGAGGCTCGTGGCATATGTCTACTAGTGATTTTTATGAAAGAATTGGAAATACCGGCTGGTGTGGGCGCGTCAGTAGACTTGGACGTGGTCACTGTCAAGGGCAGCTTGGGGTCCAATTCCAGAAGATTCAACAGCGCGCTCTTATCTGTTAAGGTAGCAGGTAACAAAATAACCATAACGCCAAACTCTTCCAGGATACTGGGCAAAAAGGCATATGTGGCCCAAACCTCTTTTGCGAAGGAGTTATCTAACGATATGCAGGGGGTGATGAAATACTTCGAGATAAAGATGCAGAGCACACATGCGCATTTCCCGCTGACACTGGAGCAGAGAGGCAACGTCCTGATGATAAAGAATATGATAGGTGAGCGGGCGCCAAGGAGCGCCAATGTGGTTGGAAACACGAAAATAGAGGTGAAAGGCCAGGATGTGCGACTCTATGGCACTAGCCTTGATGACGTATCGCAGACCGCAGCCAACATAAGGAAAGCGTGCAAGACAAGGAGGAAAGATGAACGAGTATTCCAAGATGGAGTATACTATGCAATTGAGGAATGATTGAATGATTAAAAAGAGGGTCCATCCGAAATTCAACGTGCCAAATTTCGGTGCCAAGAAAAGGAAACGGGTCAGGGAGAACTGGAGGAAACAGAGAGGGATTGATAACAAGAAAAGGATAAAGAAAAGCTTCATGGGGGCTGAGCCTAACATAGGATACGGCAATCCGAAGGAGTTGAAAGGCGTAAGGAGGTCTGGAAGGCGGCTTTTTGTGGTACATAGCACGGATCAGGTAAAAGGCATTGGCGGGGAAGATGCGGTTAAGTATGATGTCGCCATAGGCCATGAGGTTTCAAAAAGAAAGCGGCAGGATATAATTGCTGTGGCTGACAAAATGGGCGTAAAGATAGTGAATCGTGGTAGAGCATGAGCGTAGAACTTACAAGGAGGATAGCTGCGAAAATCATGAAGCGCGGCGAGAGCAAGATAAGGATAAGCAGGGCTGCAGTAGCTGATGCAGAGAAGGCGATAACCGCAGATGACGTAAGGGCGCTGATAAAGGGAGGGAAGGTATACGCTGTGAAGATGAAGCACAATATAAGCTTCAGGTCTACAGTGGTTAGGAAGAAGAAAATGCAGGGCAGGAGAAGGGGGAGGGGCAGCAGGAAAGGCACAGCCGGTGCCAGGCTTTCTGTAGATTACAAGAAGAGGGTGAGAGGGCAGAGGAGGATACTAAAAAGGCTTAAATCCACAAATAAGATAGATAATCAGACTTACAAGAGGTTCTATCTGCTTGTAAAGGGGGGGACGTTTGCGAACAAGGCGTCGCTCATAAGCCACATGAAGAGCACTGGCATAGACATAAGCGATGATGCAGCTAAGGAATTGAGACATATATGATGGTTTGAGAATGTACAGGAAAATAAAATCTAGGAGGAGGTCAGGAAGGACGAATTACAAGAGAAGGATAGCGCTCTTGAAGGGAAACATGCCGAGGGTTGTGATAAGGAAAACCAACAGGAGGATAATAATGCAGGTCCTGGTGTACGGGAAGGATGGCGACAGGGTCGTGGCGCACGCCGAATCCGACGAACTGAGAAAGTTTGGCTGGGAGCCGAGGGCCAACGCGCCTACCGCGTACCTCACCGGGATGATGCTTGCCAAGAAGGCGAAATCTGGGGTAAAGGGCAGCGTAGTTTTGGACATTGGGCTGTACAAGCCTGTCAAGTCGTCCGTCATATTCTCCGGCGCAAGAGGGGCTGCGGATGGCGGCATGGAGCTGCTCAACAGCATAGATATAGATGAGGGCAGGATCAGAGGTGCGCATATCGCGGATTACGCGAAATCCGGCAAAGCGGCATTCTCCGCATACAAGAAAGCAAATTTCGATGTATCAAATATTTCGGAGGTATTCGATGGTGTCAAGAAAAGGATAATGGAGTGATTTTTTGGAAAGCAGATACGATTCGGAAGAAAATAGGTTCAACATAGAGCTGTGGGAGCCTAAGACGGAGATAGGCAGGCGGGTGAAGGCTCACGAGATAACCTCCATAGAGCAGATATTCAATGAGGGTAAGCACATAAGGGAAACGGGCGTAGTGGACGCACTGCTGCCAAACCTCAAGAATGAGGTCATAGAGATAGCAAGCGTACAAAGGATGACGAAGAACAACAGGAAGGCGAAGTTCAGGGTAACGGCGATTGTGGGCGACGGGAACGGGCACGTGGGCGTGGGCAGCGGGAAGGAGGCCGAGGTGAAGGCGGCGATCGACAGGGCGATCAGGAACGCAAAGGAGAATATAATACCGATAATATTCGGATGTGGGTCATGGCAGTGCATGTGCGGAATGCCTCACAGCATACCGCTCATAGCTAAGGGAAAATGCAGCAGCGTAGAGGTGATACTCAAGCCTGCGCCAAGAGGGCTTGGTGTGGTGGCGAGCGAGCCGATAAAGAAGATGCTGGAGCTGGCGGGAGTGAAGGACCTTTGGAGCTTTTCTAGAGGTAGGACACGGGCGAAGTACAATGCGCTGATGGCGACTTATAGGGCGCTGAGGAAGGCGGCTTCCATGAAGAACATGGCCGTGATGGAGGCGAAAGAAAAGTGAGTGATTCTTTGAACGACAGGGATTTCGTTACGCCTGGGGAGCAGCTGGCTACCGAGGAGGAGCTTACAAAAGAATCCAACATATACGCTGAAAATGGCGTATTGTACGCGGCTGCTGCTGGAAGGGCGTCAATAAAGAACGGCGTAGTCAGTGTGCTTCCTCTGAAAACGAAGAGGCGCATGGAGCCCGGCATGCTTGTCATAGGGAACGTGTCGGACAGCCTGAAGAGCGTAGTGTTCGTGAAGATCGACAAGATAGAGAAAGAGAGGGAGGAATATGTGGCCGGCAAGGATGGCAAGATAATAATAAGAGAGAGGAGGGAAGGATTCAGGAGGGGGAGGAATATGTACAGCGAGCCGCCTGCACGCGAGGAAAGGCCGTGCAAGAAAGGTGATACGGTAATCGCACTGGTGGAGGGGGAGAACAAAGACGCCTACACTCTAGGCTTTAGGGACCCGAATGCGGGTGTAGTGTATTCTTTGTGCGAGGTGTGTGGAGAACCCTTGGTGAAAGGAGACCGGCCTGGCATACTCGCTTGCAATAGGTGCAGAAGAATAGAAAGGAGAAGGGTGAGCCAGCTTTATGGCGACCCGGAGGGAATTAAAAAATTATTCTCATGGTAAGGTGGTCAAATGGATATAAAAATCGTAAGGAACGACGGGAAAGAATTGGTCATAGAGTTCCAGTCGAAGGACATGACATTCCCTGATCTTGTAGCGCATGAGCTGCAGAATGACAGCGATGTAAGCTTCGCGGGAGTTGCGAAGGAGCACCCGGAAGTCGGTGTCCCGGTTTTGGCAATAAGAACATCGAAGAAAAGCGCGGTAGCGGCACTTGAGAGCGCGTTGGAGAGGATAAAGGACAATGCAAAGGAGCTGAAAAGCGCGATGTCGAAGAAGAAGTAAAGGCACACGGCAATCATCAAAATTAGTATGATTTTTGCATAGATGCAAAAATAAGGGAGGGTGGATTGAAAAGCGGGATAAGGATAGCCGCCATAACGAGTGGGCCCATAAGCAAAAAGAACGAAAAAAGGGAGGGGGTGGCGCTCGCGGTGGCAGTAATCGGCAGCGCGAACGGCATAGAGGGGGTACTTTCATCACGTGTTGCAGTAGATGGATTTGACTCTACAGGCAAAATAATAAGGATGATAAAAAGGTCGCGGTTTAGGGAACAGGTGAAGGCGGTGGCGCTTAATGGAATAGCAATTGCCGGATTGAATATTGTAGACGTAGAGGAGCTTTACAAAAAACTGCGCTGCCCGGTAATAATAGTTACAAGGAAAAGGCCGAGGCGCAGCCTGTTGGCAAGGTCGGTCAGGCTCGTCGGAAAGAGCGGGTCCGAAAAGAAAATGAAGATTGCGCTGCTAAAAAATCAGAACGCTGCAAGAAAGATGGAGGGCTTCTATGTGCAAGCGCATCCAGACATCGATATTGGGGCTATCGTGGCTACTTCTGCACATTTGCTTAGATTATCGCACATGATTTCAAGCGGGATAGCGCGGGGGGAGTCTAAGGGCAGGATATGAAGAGAGCGCGTATATTGCCATACGTATTTATCTGCATTATTAATTATTCAACACAGAGCGTTGGCTGAGAGTGGAGATCAGGCAATTTGGAAAAAGAATACAATATAATACTTTTCTGTGCTTTCTTATATTGCTCATTTTGGTGATAAGATGGCGGAAGAACTAAACCCTTTCAAGATTGCACAGGAGCAGCTGGACGAAGCGGCAGAGATAATGAAGTTGGACAAACAGGCGCATGCGATACTTAGAGAGCCCATGCATACGCTTGTGATGAACATCCCTGTGAGGATGAGCAACGGCAAGACCCAGGTCTTTACGGCCTTCAGAGTAAGATACAATGAAGCTAGAGGGCCGGCGAAGGGAGGCATCCGCTTCCACCCTCAGGAGAGCCTTGACACTGTGAAGGCCCTTTCTGCGTGGATGACATGGAAGTGCTCGCTAGCAGACATTCCTTTTGGAGGAGGAAAAGGCGGGGTCATATGCGATACCAAGAAGATGAACGATAAAGACATTGAGTCGTTGTCTAGGGCGTATGCAAGAGCACTTGGCGATAGCGACATGGGCCCGGAGATAGATGTGCCGGCTCCTGACGTGTACACAAATCCGCAGATAATGGCGTGGATACTTGATGAATACATGAACATCTCCAGGAAGAAGGAATGGGGGGCTATAACTGGGAAGCCTGTAGAGCTTTGGGGGAGCGCTGGAAGAACCGACTCTACGGCCAGGGGAGGAATGTATGTGATGAGAGAGGCTGCAAGAATGCTGAAGCTGAACCCAAAGAGGGCCACTATAGCGGTGCAGGGTTTCGGCAATGCTGGCAGATACGCTTACACGCTGTCGAAGGAGGTGTTCGGGGCGAAGGTCGTGGCTATCAGCGATTCTGAAGGAGGGGTCTACGACCCTGACGGCCTGGATCTAGATAAGCTGGATGAAGCTAAAAAGAAGTCAGGAAGCGTGATGTACTACAAGAGCAAAAAGGCAAAGAAGATAACCAATGAGGAGCTTTTGGAGCTGAAGGTCGACATACTTATACCTGCCGCTATAGAGAACCAGATAAGGGCGGATAATGCAGGCAGGGTACAATGCAAACTCCTACTGGAGCTCGCGAACGGCCCTGTCACACCCGAAGCGACTAAAATACTTTTCGAGAAGAAGATACTCGACCTGCCAGACTTCCTTGTAAACTCTGGAGGGGTTATAGGATCGTACTACGAATGGGTGCAGAACCAGAGCGGGGATTACTGGGACACTGAAGTTTTCTACTCGAAGCTCGACAAGAAGATAACGCAGTCTTTTAACGAGACCATGGCGATGCAGAAAGCCTATGCCGCGAAAGGGCAGAAGATCACTCCAAGGATGGCGGCCTATATAATCGCCGTAGACAGGGTGGCTAAGGCCATGAAGGCGCGCGGCTGGTACTGATTGATGGCATGGCGATTGTGAGGGCGCTTATTGGGATTATAGACAAATACAGACTGCTACTGAAAAGGGCTACCAAGGGAATAAGCCGAGTTGATGGAACGGCCTTGGAGATAAGATTTTCTCTCTGAGGTTCCGTCTCAGGTTACTTTTGAACATGTCGTGATGATTGTTCCATGCGTAGCATGCGCATGCCAGATTTTACCATGAGCTCTGCCAGTCTCGCTCTTATGAATGCTTTCTCTTCTTCTTCGTGGGCTTTCCAGTTATCTCCCTGGTGTATGTGGCTCACATTCCATATTTCGTCAGCGATTTTGGAATTTTTTCCGTACGTGTTCATTCCCTCTAAAATTTTCTCTGGCTGCAAGTCTGTGATTATTATGAAATAGAACCTGTCGCCGTATTGTTGCATGAAAAGAGGATATTTTGTGAATATATTGCTATCAAAATACTTGCGCCCCTTTGCTTCGATCAGTACCAGCTTCCCATCGACCTTAACCTTCAAAAGAAAATCCGGAGTATAGGTATACTCCCATGACCTTGGCAAATCCAAGCTAGGGATCCTGAATTTTATTGGCTCGTAGAGAAACGTTAGCTGTTCCTCTATGAGCGTGTCCCTTACAGTTTTCTCAAAGCTGGATCCATAATGCTCGTATTCGTGGCCTTTGCCTCTAAGGAGGTTGAACAGGCTCTCAAGCGTGGTGGTGGTTGTGACTGGCGCATCTTTGCTGTCTGCAAATGCCTGCTGCTTGCGCACAGTGTCCGTACCCGTATGTTCCACCCTGCTTAATCTCATGCATAAAAGATATTTATTCTTATGTATGGTCCTTATCGGCTTGCCATAGTGGCTTATACATGAAGCTACCGCCAAACCAGCGAGAGAAAATACGCTCAGCAAATCAAATATGCTGCAGGGGGACTAAAAGTTCACAAGCCTTGTCTGCTTTATTTCGTTCATTGTGCGCCAATGCTCCCTTATGTGCTGCCTCAGCGCCTGGCTCTTCATATTCTCCTTTATGGCATTTATAGTGTAGGAGTCTGCGGGATATCCAGACCCTATGTCCAGGCCCAATTCCCTTGCTATCTTGTCTATCTCCCAGTCCCTCTCAACCTTGGCTATTATGCTCGCTGCTGATACGACAGGATATATGGAATCCGCTTTGTGCTGCGCCACAATCTTCGTGTATTTTGTACCTTTTACAGGCCTTCCGGTCATCCCGATTATCCTTGTGGGCTTTTCTGATGAAATGTTTACTCTCATCCCGAACTTCTCTGCCACTACATCTGGAGAATCTAGATAAAGGACATTTATATCATTCTTTATCGCATTGAATAGCTTTGCGAAGTGCACCGCTTCAAGCTCATTGAGCGATATTCCCCTTCTCATTGCGTCGTTTATTTCGTTTGGATTTATCTTGCTTACTTTTACATCCACGGCGATCTTCTTTATCATGTCGTAGAGGTTTTCCCTTCTCCTCCTTGTCAGCAACTTCGAGTCCCTTACCCCTATGTCCGTCAGCCTTCTTGTTGAGCTCTTCTTTATCGCGACTATAGCCACGACAAGGGGGCCCAATACGGCGCCTCTGCCTGCCTCGTCTCCCCCGCAGATTAACATCCTATCTACCGCTGACATATATCGTAACAAAGGATTATAAATCTGGATTTAGAATCAGAGGTCCTTTCTGTCAACGACAATGAAGTCGTTTACCGCCCTGACAGATGCATATGGCACTCTTACA
Source organism: Microcaldota archaeon (assembly GCA_021791775.1). Classification (GTDB taxonomy): domain Archaea; phylum Micrarchaeota; class Micrarchaeia; order Micrarchaeales; family Micrarchaeaceae; genus JAJZAB01. The sequence goes on from JAJYVY010000001.1 coordinate 20,194, forward strand.
GATCCTCCATCAACTTTCACCTTGCTCGCCAAACCTCCATCAACGCTCGGCTCCACAAGAATCGCATTTATCTTCCCTGTGACTTCGCTTATTTCGGCGTCGACAAACCTTCCAAGGTCGAATCCATCGCTTGTCACAACACGTTTCCCTACCAGCTGCTTCGCAATTATGTACTTTACCATAATGACACCTCTAGTCGCACTAATCTATTATATCGAAAGCTATTAATATGCTTTTGTTTTCCTATAGTTGTGGAATTAGATGAGAACTTTTGATTTCTAGAGGGATTTTTCGCAGATAACCAGTGGTTTTATGGCAGAACAAGAGGCTGTGCAGAAGGGGGAGCCTGCTCAAAAGGCACAGCAACAAAAGAAAGAAGAAACGATAGTGCTGAAGGACAAGCAGGCGCGCATACTTTTGTCGCTGAAGAACTCGGACTCGGAATGGTACATATCATCGCTTGCTAAGGCGACCAATACTACATATGTGCATGCCTGCAGATTCATAGGAATGTGTGAACGGCGGGGGATAACCAGCAGCGAACGCCATGGCAAAATAAAAGTGATAAAACTTACAGAGAAAGGCCTGCAGATTGCGGAGATGGCCACCTCGATCTATAACTTGCTAGCGCAGCCTGGAGTTTCGCAGCAGAAGACTGCGACACAGCCTAAACAACCTTCAGCGTAGTTCTTTTCTTGACTGCGTTTATAACGTGCCCATAATCCCTGTAGTGCGCTATCGCAGTCAATAGGACCGTGTATTCTCCGGGGTCCGACTTCATCCCTCCATATACTTCTACTCCCAGGTCCTTTTCTTCGTCTGCTACAAGCTCGCCAACCCTTACCTCCCTTTCTTTTGATACCCCCATCGTATCAAAGCCGAGAGTTTGCGGCAGTTCCACAACAACAGAAGTCAGCAGCGTCTCCTTTGTCATATTCTTCAGTTTTATATTTAGGATTGTGGAGTTGTTCCTATTAGAGTAGAGGCTGTATGGGGTCCACTCCGTGGAAATCCTGAATGGCGATGGCTTCGTCAGCTCCGAACTAGCATCCTTCTTGCCGAAAAGGTTGAATATCCCCATTAGATCGCCTATGCTGCCATTTTGGCAACACCAGTAGTTCATCTTATATGCTTATATATTCTTCTTTCAAATATTAAATAAGAGAAGTTAAGCCCTTGAAAAGATTGACGCAAGACCGTTGATAAATTTTTGAGAGGCAGTTTATGCCGCTGAAGCATAATATAACAAAATATGATGTTCTCGCGACAAGAATACGCAAACTTTCACTAAAGAACGGCACGACCAGTCACACACCAGAAGAAAAGGAGGCGTTGATAACTGCTGTGCTCATTGCCTCGTTTGCCTCTGGCCCATCCTGGCAGACTCACAATGCGTTGAAGGACAATATTTCTGCATTGAATTCAGCGGGAGTAAAAGAGGAATACAGGCAGGCCGCGGCATCAAAATGGAAATCCATATCCGCTGCCGACATAAGCGAGGTGCTCAACAAAGGAATATCGGATGGCGCTTTCTCAACCTGGATGTACTTCAACGTCGAGCAAGAGAATCACACGGCATACAGGGACGCGTGGACGGCGCTCAACAAAGCGTTCCTTGACTCTTGCGATAACATCGAGGTTATCGACACGAAACTAGATTGACATAATTCAGGATTACAATACAGGTTTTGTAACTAAAATGACAAAATGATTACAAACGTGCGCCCTTTATTTCAAAATACTTTATAAGCTTTATCATAGATGTTTTTGTAGTTCTGATTATGAGGGGGAGGGAATGGCGACCGGATTTGTGATAAAAAGAAATGGACAGCAAGTGGAGTTCGATTCGCAGAAAATTGTGAATGCGGTAGGAAAGGCTTATTCTAGCGTATACATGGAAAGGCCGCAGGAAAGCAACATGGAGGAGGCGAAGAAGGCAGTAGACAAGATAGTTTCGCAGATTGGCTCAATAAACAAGCAGGAGTGGCATGTGGAAGAGATACAGGACATGGTAGAGAAAACGCTGATGGAGACCGACGCGGCAGTGGCAAAATGCTACATATTATACAGACATAAAAGGGCGGAGGTGCGTGCTTTCAAAGCGTCGCTAGGCATAAAGGAAGACGATTTGAAGCTCCCTATAAACAGTCTCATGGTGCTTGCGGCGAGATATCTTTTGAAGGATAGTGATCTTAAAATTGCGGAAAGCCCAAGGCAGCTATTCGAGAGGGTAGCTCGGTCTGTTGCAGAAGTAGAGTTAAACTATAACAAAAGTCAGGAAGAGGTCAGCAGCATAGCAAAGGAGTATTTTGATGCGCTTACCTCCTTCAGATTCATGCCGAACTCTCCTACGCTCATGAATGCTGGAACTGAGAATGGGCAGCTTAGCGCCTGCTTTGTCATACCTGTAGGAGACTCTATGGAAGAAATATTCGATGCAATAAAATATGCGGCTATGATACACAAGACTGGAGGGGGCACCGGCTTCGCCTTCTCAAGGCTGAGGCCGCACAACGATGTTGTGAGGTCGTCGAGCGGCATTGCATCTGGACCGATATCATTCATGAGGGTGTTCGACATCGCTACAGAGCAAGTCAAGCAAGGAGGGAAGAGGAGGGGGGCGAATATGGGCATACTGAGGATAGACCACCCCGATATTCTGGACTTCATAATGTTGAAAGAAAATGAGGGGGTGATGAGGAACTTCAACATATCAGTTGCGGTTACAGAGAAGTTCATGACCGCCTTATCGGAAAACAAGGATTACGACCTTATCAACCCAAGAAGCGGCAAGGTAGTTGGCAGGCTGAATGCCAGGGCGGTATGGAACCTTATTGTGACAATGGCGTGGAAGACAGGGGACCCGGGATTGGTGTTCCTTGACAGGATAAACTCCAGCTTTTCCAATCCTGTGCCGAAATATGGGCCTGTAGAGTCGACGAACCCATGCGGAGAACAACCGCTCTATCCTTTCGATGCTTGCAATCTCGGCTCTATAAACCTGGCTATGATGGTGAAGCGCACAGATCACCATTTTGAGGTGGACTGGGAGGAGCTAAGAAGGATCACAAGGCTCGGAGTGCGATTCCTTGATGATGTGATAGATGCCAACAAATACCCGCTGAAGCAGATAACGGACATTGTGAATGCGATAAGGCGGATTGGCCTGGGCGTAATGGGCTGGGCGGACATGCTCATAAAGCTCGGCATAAGGTACAACAGCAACGAGGCGCTTCTTCTGGCCGAACAGATTATGTCCTTCATATCAAACGAAGGGAGGAAGATGAGCCAGGAGCTTGCCGAAGAGAGGGGACCGTTCCCGGCATTCAAGGACAGCATATGGTATAGGCTGGGGTACAAGCCCATTAGAAATTCCACGGTTACCACAATCGCCCCTACTGGCACGATAAGCATAATCGCAGGAGGAACTTCACAGGGAATAGAGCCGATTTTCTCTGTTGCGTATCTGAGAAACGTGCACGAGAGCCTTGGCTACAATCTTATAGAAGTGAATAACGAGTTCGAAAGGCGGGCTTTGGAGAATGGATACTATTCTGAGGAACTTATGAAGGAGCTTGCCGGAAAGGTGTCAATACAGGATGTTGAGCAGATACCACCAGAAGAAAGGAGGCTTTTCGTTACAGCTTACGACATAAGCCCGGAATGGCATGTAAAGATGCAGGCGGCTTTCCAGAAATATGTAGACAATGGCGTGTCTAAGACTATCAACTTCCCGAGCTGGGCGACCCCGCAGGACATAGAAACCGCTTATAGACTGGCGTACGAATTGGGCTGCAGGGGGATAACTGTGTACAGGGACAGCAGCAAGAGCACACAGGTGCTGCAATCAATAGACAAGAATGCACAGCAACGCATCGAACGCTTTGCAGAGGTCAAGAATGGCCATAAGAATGAGGGGCCTAAGGAGATGACGGTAGCTGCCGTCAAGGAGGGCGCAGGCAGCTATGTGATCTCATCCAAATCCGAAGTAAAGTGCACAGAATGCGGCACAGGCATGATTGCTGCAGAAGGGTGCTTCACGTGCCCAAAGTGCGGAAGCAGTCTGTGCGGTTGAAATCAGTGCAGCAGCCCTATGAAGAGCCACGGCACAGCATTCAATATCAGTCCTGCTATTACGAGCCCTATCACGAACCTTATCGCGAATCTGCTGTTTATGTTTGTCTTATATATTCTCCACCCGTCAAATCCAGGTATGGGAAGCAGGTTGACTATTCCTACAAGGAAGTTAAGCAGGAATGACAGCGATACAAAAGTGTAGATGAAGTACATGCCTTTGGCATAAGGGGTTGTGGCTAAGGCTTCTTTTTGATATGCAATTATGCCTATGTATCCTCTTGATGATCCATTCACAGATACAGCTGCAATGCTGTAATTTGCCACCTTTCTTGTTACGCATCCCTGTGTGGCGCAGCTTCCTGGGCTGACGATCACCCTAACTATACTGCCCGGCATGTCGTTTGCGCCGGCAAGCTCCAGGTCGGTTATGTTTGAGATGGCATGTCCGTTCCATGAAAGAATCTGCTCTCCAGCGGCGAGTATTCCGTTTGCTGGTGTGTTAGGCTGCACAGCCTGTATGAATACGCCGTTATTTTGATAGAGGTTCGGCACAACAAAATACAGCATCGCTATGGTTATGACAAAAAACACAATTGTCGCAATGAAGTTCGCGGAGATGCCGGCTGCGGATATGTTGTTCTGCCACCGTTTGCTTAGCCGGGCTATCTCCTTCTCTTCCGGCTCCACAAATGCTCCCACAGGCACTACTCCAAATATCAGAAGCCCTATCGACTTTATCTTTGCCTTTGCCATCCTTGCTAGCACTCCGTGAGAAAATTCATGGATTATCAATATCACTATTAGGGCGGCTATGCCTGCTATGAAAGGTATGTCAACTCCTGGGATGATCGGCGCGACTCCCGGTATCTGGCTCGTGAGCAGGGCAGTCTGGGGGGCCCCAACGTATGCGGTAACGAGGTAAAGAAGGCTGCTAGAGAGGACGTTTGCTGCGTTGAGGAGCAGTGCAGCTATGAGAAAGCCAGAAAAGCCAAATACCAGCGTAAGGAGATAAATCACATCCCCAGTAATAGACAGGTTTGAGAGCGGCGCGGTAGTGCAGGCGCTTGCCGCCAAAGAAGAGTAAGACTGGAATCCGGGCAGGCTGATGAATTGAAGGGGGAGGCCTGTGCACGGCATTATGAAGTAAATGAATGCGCCCAGAGACAGCAAACCTATTATGAAGACCCGTTTGTCCAGCTTGTCCTTGAGAAGGAAATAAGAAAAGATTCCAAACCCCAAAACGATGCCCCATGTGGGCATGTTCTCCCAGAACCATCTTGACTTTTTCGAGATTGAGTCTATAACAGAGATGCCTTTTGTGCCTCCTATCATGTAGAATCCATATCCGCCATGTAGCGCTCGGAGCTTTTGGATGGCCATGCCGGATATGATAAGCGTTATGATTGCTATTAGCACTTGATTTATCAGCCCAAGGAATGAAGCAAAATAGCAGAAGGCGATTATGGCGAATTCCAGTACGAATATGCCGATTGTTATTGCGTTCTTCTGAAGCGGGGTGAACCTGCTTCCCTTTTGGCTTGTTGCATTGCTCATTATAAGTATTACTACTTATAACGTTTTATTACTTCTTTTTAGCAAGGGTTTTAAAGCCTAGTTTAGAATATGTTTGGATCTTGTGGCAGAAGAATGCGAACTGTGCGGAAGGCGCATGAACGAGATATATGTGGTTTCCGTAGAGGGCGCAGATCTCAGAGTCTGCTCCTCCTGCGCCGCCGGAAAGAAACTGATCTACAAAGAGATAGAGGAAACCAGAACCCCCAAAGTAGGGGATAAAACAAGGAAAAGCGGGGATGCTGAGAAGGAGCTTATCGAAGGATATGGAAAGGCGATGCATCTCGCAAGAGACAGGATGCAGATTCCGCTGAAAGTACTGGCAGAAATGATAAATGAGAAGGAGAGCCATCTCTTGAAGGTAGAGGAGGAGAAAACCAGGCCCTCAGTAGAGCTTACAAAAAAGATAGAGAAGGCACTCAACATAAAGCTGACGGCCCAGAAAAGCGAGGATGGGCACAGAGGCGGATTTGGGAGGGCGGAGGGTGGAGCGACCATCGGAGATTTCATGAGTGGATAACCCTTCAGATTGTGGGATTTGCGCTTGCTGTTGCGGGAGAGGCGCTAATGACCATAGCATAGCACGTGGGGTTTTAAACCTTAAATTGCATTTATCTTTGGGGGAGTATGTCAGTAGATTTGGCAAAGCTTGTGTCGCGGACTAAAATTTCTCTTGAAGAGCTGAATGGCAAAACAATAGCTATAGACGCCTTCAACGTCCTCTACCAATTCCTAACAATAATAAGAGGGCCGGACGGCACTCAGCTCAAGGATTTCAAGGGCAACGTCACAAGCCACCTTTCCGGCTTGTTCTATAGAACCATCGAACTCGTGGATAACGGCATACGACCCGTGTATGTCTTCGATGGCATACCATCCAAGCTGAAGCAGAAGACTATCGAAGCGAGGATGAACAGGAGAGAAAAGGCGTATCAGGCATGGCAGAAGGCGAAGGAGGCCGGCGAGATGGAGGAGGCCAGAAAGTACGCACAGCAGAGTACCAGAATAAACGAGTATATAATAGAAAGTTCGAAGGAGCTTCTCAACTACATGGGAATTGCACACATGACTGCGCCTGGAGAAGGCGAAGCGCAGGCATGCGACATGTGCAAGAAAGGCCTAGTATACGCTGCGGCAAGCCAGGACTACGACACGCTGTTGTTCGCCTCGCCAAGAATTATAAGGAATCTTACCATAAGCGGCAGGCGAAAACTGCCCAAGAAGAATGTCTATATAGAGATAGAGCCTGAAATGGTAGACCTAAAAGACACGCTTAAGAGCATCGGGGTGACACAGAAGCAACTGATCTGGGTGGGAATATTGCTCGGCACGGATTTCAATGAGGGAATACGGGGGGTTGGGCCTGTGACAGCAGTGAAGATAGCGAAATCCGCAAAATCGATTGCCGATGTGGAGAGGTACGTCAAGGAGAAATACAACATGGAGTTCGAGATAGATATACGCGAAGTGGAAGATCTGTTCATGAACCCTGAGGTTAATGATATCGATGCAAAAGAGTTTGAGAGGGTGCTGTCGGCTCTTCCGGACAAGAGAAAAATTATTGAGTTCATGTGCAACGAACATGACTTTTCTACAGAACGTATTGAGAAGTTTGCCGAGAAGCTGTGGGAAAAGAGGGCCTCGGTGAGGCAGCATCGGCTTTTTTGAGCGAGGATTTGCCTAATCACATAAACTTCGACAGGTTGAATTGTTTTGTCTTTGATCCGGACTCTATTGTGCCGCCGAACACCGCCTCTATTTCCTTTTTGATCAAGTAGATCCTCTGCTTTGTGTATGGTTCCAATTCGTACCTATCTGCCAGATCCGTGGCCATCTTGAGGTACTTTTCTATACCCCCTCTGGATATCGTGAGTATTATCTTGCCGCCGCATCGAGTGCACTTACCCCCTAATGGCACCCTCCTGTATTTCGCATTGCATGCAACGCACCTGAATCCCTGCTGCGAAAATGAGTGCAAATTGCCCATCAGGTCCCTCAGGAAATGGCCAGATATGAGCCTTCTTGCGGTGTCCCTTCTGTCTATGCTACAGAGCTTGTCCATCAGGCTGAACTGCATCTCTATCTTCTCGTCCATTGTCTTCAACTTTATATACACGCTTTTATTTGGCGCGTCCGTCATGGCATTGATGCTACTCTGGTGCGTGAACATCAGGTTATCGTATATGGTGCTTTTGTTCAATCTGCTATCGACTGTCTCTACTGTAATTTCTGAGGGGTTGGCCTGCGCCATGGCTTTATCGTAGAAGTCGACTCCATATTCGCTGACTACCTCCATCTGCCATGCCTCATCGTCCACCTCTTCAGGTAAAACGTTCTCTGTCAGGATGAGAGGCGCATCCATGGTACCGCCTATCATGTTTGGCAGGTATTTCCTTGAGAAGTTTATCAGCGCATCTAGAAGCAGCATTGTTGTGTCCTCATCTCCATCGCAATTCCTTCTTCTTGCCGCTATTGTGTAGGGGTGAGCCAGTCCCACATTTGCATCGGTAAATCCGATTATCCTTCCGAGCGCCCCTGCCGACGTGTGCGGCGACAACGTTATAACGAATTGGCCAATCAGGTCGTCTATGCTTGATGCGTTGTAGAACGTATCAATACCGTAGTGCCTTGATAGAAGCGCATCTACGAACTTCGATACTTTGAGAAGATACTCTGCGCCTCTTCTGTTTATTATAAGGTCCTGGTGTTTAAGCTCTACAAGCTGGTCGGCTCTCTCCAGTTTCTCTCCAAGAGCGTCTTTGTCGTACCCCAGCTGCATTAACCGGTCTGTCCCTACTGAGATTTCCTTTGGATAGAAGTGCGTTATGGGTGCATCGGTTGCATCGAACCTGGTAGTGCCATCCTTGAAAGCGTATATGTTGAACGCGCTTCTGAGTATGCACTTCTCTATTGGCTCTGCTATCTTTTCTTTGCTAGTCAGCCCCTTTACGCCCTTGACCAACTTTGGCATAACAACCCCCAATCTTGCGGCAGAGGATTCGATGTACTTGACTATGTCTACGCCCCTTACCCTGCTTGCTACAGAATTCCCCCCGCAGAATGTACATTTATCCCCTTTTGTCTTCCTGCCACAATTCGAGCACATGGTTTCCACCTGCGCTCTTGCAGAATGCGTATAGCAATATATGCTGTCGAGCTGCTCTCCTCCTTTTGTGCACCTATAATTGGCAATGTCCATTTCAATTGTAGGCTTACCAAACTGCTTCTTGGCTATGAAGTATGCTTTCATTATGTTGCGTTCCTTCCCTCCGGCATTTCCAATCGGGAACATACCGTTCGGCGCGGGTTTCATCATCCTCTCGCGCGCCTTTTCTGGCCTTCCTATCCTGGCTCCAATTCTGGAAGATCTTCTCATGATTTTGAACGGCGCAGTAGAATTCAATACTGCAAACATGTCTTCTCCGGTATATCTTGAAAGAGCAGATTCGTTTATGTTCAGCTGCTCCTTCTCTATGAACCCGAGGCTTGCAACTAGGCTCTGCGCCCAATCTGACTTTATTCTTAGTTCTCCATTGTCGTGATGCGGTATGCACAACGTCTCTATTATCGGCCTGACTATCTGCGCCGTTTTTTCATCAAAAATTATCTCCTCGATATCGAATACGTTGTTGCCCTTCGTCTTTATCTGTGCTCCTATCATGCTTTTTGCAAGTGTTCCGAGCTCTTGCACGCTGATATCCTGATACTCGTATAGATACTTGGGATGCAACGGAACTCCGTACTGCATCGATATCCTGTAAGCTGCTTCGAAACTGCCTATCTCGGTTATCTGGCTTGCGTAGCCGTTCCTGGCGAGCTGTGCAGACCAGAGCTCTACCACATAGCTCGGCTGCACCATGGGAGTGCTGGTCTTCTTGAAATCTCCGTACGACACTAGCATGTCTCCGACGCTGATTATCTTTGCGACTTTATCCTTCATGCGCCTTGCTTGCTCTGCGGTATCGATTCTCAACGCTTCTCCGCTGGTAAGCTTCACAAATGGACCCTCTATGGAATCTACAGGCATCGCTATGCTTCCTTTTCCTGGCTTCTCTATCTTTACTTGCGTGCCTATTGCTATGAAATCGTCAAGCAGTATCATTGTAGCGGGACTGAACCCCTTTGCCGCTATGCCAGTCAATCTCGATCTTCCGTATCTTAGACGGAAGGCACCTGGGTGGTCCGGATATGCGATGACCGGCCGGCCGCCGATGAGTTCTTTTAGAAATGCGGGGTCGTGGCTCTCTTCTGCTGATATCAGAAACGATGCTTTATTCACTTTTATTATTTCGTTTAGCCAGCTCCAGTCAAGCCCAGCATGCTTTGCATATTTCAGCACGCTTTTTGCTTTTTGCGCTATCCCCTCACAAACCACCAGGGCGACCCCGCCTCTTACCCTGTTTGTCATTATAATCTCTGCACCTTTTTTGTCTATCTTCCTTATATCTCTGTGCACGCTGACCTCTATCTCCTCTGTAGGCACTCCATCTATGCATATCGGGCTGTTTTCCAGTATTACTCTGATGTCATGCTCACTGGGCAGGTATTGAAGGTGTTTGCCGCTTCTGGTATGGTATAGCATTATCTCCTCTATGCCCCTTTCCACTTCCGTTTTTTGAGGCTTATATTGGTCTAGGCCTAGAAGTTTTCTTGCGTAGTCGCCAAGCGCAACAGAGAGCGCCTCGCACGTTCCGCCTGCTGCCCTAATCGGCCCCGCATAGACTATTGAAAGATATTCTGTGCCGTCCGGATTCTTGTATATTTCTACACCTGGCAGCCCTTCCGTTGGGGCTACCAATATGCCCTCTGTGAGTATTGATAGCCCGACTTTGACAGCGAGAGTTATCCTCGCCTTTGTATCCATTTCGAACTTGCTGCTTGTGCAGATCTCGTTGACTATGCTGAACGCCAGTTCCTGCCTGGATTTTCCGTCCATTTTTTTCCTTATAAGATCTGCCATCCCCTCCACGCCTATTATTCCCTCAACTCTTGATGGCAGGTCGGGGGCGGGCTTTATTTCGACGAATTCTGTCGGGTCCATACCTTTTGCTCTTGCCGCTTCTGCGACCTTGTACGCTTTCGCTGCCCCATCTCTTAAATGCTTGAAATACTCTTCTATGTTCATTACATTCCCGTATCAAAATTTATCGTGCTGAAATTGCCAGTCTTCGGTTCGTACACTGGAAGCCTGCATGGCGTGGGATTGTGCCCCATCCTCTGCTGCAGCTTCGTCATTCCCTGCCATGTACCGCTGTTGACTATCTTGACCCCATGGTATTCGGCTATGGCATTCTTGTGTATGTGCCCCATATGCAACACATCTGGTATTTTGTCTATAACGAGCTGGTCCGTTTTGCTAGGGACGATGACGTTGCCCCCATAGATGGGTGACAGGTGCCTTCTTTTGAGCAATTCTATCATCGCCTTCTCTGGAGACGAATAGTTTGTGCCTGGTACTGCCCTTATTATTGAATCAAGAGAGGTACCATGGTATGCCAGTACTTCTACCCCGTGGACAGTTATATAGCACGGATTAGACACTATGTGCAGGTTGTCTATTTTGAAGTCTTTTGACAGCTCTTCGCCTATGGGCTGCTGTGGTTCTGCGCGGCCTACAGCATCGTGATTGCCTGGCATCATGAATATGTCTATGTAATCTGGGATCAGCTCCATGAAACTGAATAGTTGCCTGTACTGAAGGTATATGTCCGGTATGGCAAGCTCGTACTCTTGATCCGGGTATACCCCAACACCGTCGGCCACGTCGCCGGCTATAATAATATACTTTATCTTACCTGCGAGGTCGTCGGACTTTCCTTGCGCTTCCCCGTTTAGCCATTTTAACATTTTTGAAAAGTTCTTTTCCATGAACTGTTTGCTCCCTACGTGTATGTCGGACATGAACGCTATCGCTATATCATCTTCTATGGTCTTTGGCTCTTTTATTGGAACATCAGGCCAGATTATCTCGTTTGCTATTAGTAGCCTGCCTACGAGTTTGCCCTTTATGGCGACGACATCATCTTCTACCAGCCTTTTTGCCGTTTCAAAAAGTTCCTGTGAAGTCTTTGAAGTTCCATTGGAGACTACAACGATCAGCTCGCCAGTTTCGTCTTCTAAAACGATTTTCAGGTTGCCTGCTTTGGAATTGCTTTTTGTGGAGACCATCCCCACTACGGCCACCTCCCTTCCACTTGTATACGACCTGGTGGAGTCTATGCTTGGTAGCAAGAAGAGGTTGACTCTTCTTCCGACCACCGCCTCTCTCAATCTATCGAACCTATTCCTGAAATAGTCCACAAAGTCGTTGGCAGTGCCGCCAGTCGTTTCTATACCTCTTTGGTTGATATGATAATCAGAATCTATGTCTGCCGCAGCTGCTGAAAATCCGCTCTGCCTCAGCACTTCTACTGGCCGTGGGCTTTTCTCCAATTTTGTCTCTTCGGCTATTGCGAGTATCTGTTCCTTGTTTGCAATGCTGATTCCAGCATCATTCTTATGAAGCTCCACTAGTTCTGTTACCAACGTATTTAGGTCAAGCCCTTTTAGTACAGAAGCATCAACATCTGCTGCCAATAGTATTCTTGCCTGCGATAATGCAGTTGAAAGTTCTTTTACGGGGTCTTTTTCTGGCATGTCTCCATTTCAGTCCTTTATGGCTTCGAGCATGCTGAGAATGCTCCACAGCGCTGTCCTTGCCTGCGGAGGCAGGTTTATGTCATTGCTGACTCCGTCGATGTTGTATATCGCGTTTGACACCCTCACTGTGCGGTCACCACTCACGTTGAGCTGTGCTTTGGCTGTGGACACTGCGCTCCTGACATTTTTTGGCACGGTGGTATCATTGATTAGCATGTCCATTTTTGCTGTTATCTGAGAAATCGTTTCTTCTACCTCATTTTCATCTGCCATTATATCACCCGCGCTTACAAATAGCAATTATGATTGTCAAAAAATATATTTATAGGTATCTGATTACAAGAAGCTAAAATAATGGTACAGGTTTGCTGCTGGATTTTTCTACAGAACTAGAATCGTATAGAAATGCCTGCCATTCGAACCCTTGCGCCGCTCTGGTATTTATCAGTTTTGTCCATTTATCCGCAACGCTGAAATCCAGTACGGCGGCACCGCCTATATCAAAATAAACAAATGCGGTTTGGGGCATGATGATGGGTCTTTCATATAGATACGTGATAGGCGCCCCTTATGTACGCACCGAGCATTATTGTGATTGCTGCCACGCCCAAGGATAGTACAAGCGTCTTGAGTATGCCCTTGATTACGCTCTTGTCGCTTACTAGCGATATGGTCGCAGAGGTGAATGTGAGCACCGCTGCAGTGACTATTATTGCTATGATTATGCCAATATAACCGGATATCCCAAAGATGAAGGGCGACAGGGGAAACAGCGTCCCTATGAAATAGAATATGCCTACATAAAGCCCAGACGACAATGCAGATGCTCTTTTACTGCTATTTCCAGCTCTATCCCCGATCTTCTTCTGATAGTCTGTCGAGAGGTAGGCCCCAACTCCCATAGATAATGTACCGGCTATTGCAACTATGAACCCAGCTATAAAGACTATCGAGGGGGTCTCTATTGCTGCTGCGAGGCCTACAACCACGGCAAGTAGCTCCACCAGGCCGTCGTTCATTCCAAACATTATGTCTCTGACATTCTTGAAGAACCTGTCAAAGTTGATTATCCTGGTTTCCAGATAATCTTCATCCTCTTCTTCACTCTTTCTCACTTTCTCTATGTCTCTTTCCTCTCTTTTTGATGCCTTGTGCCTTTTTAGCTCTGAGGTGAGCGCATTGTGCAGGTTCCCTTCTGTGTGCTCTATGATTTTGATTGTGAATGCGAGACCGAGGATGTGCCTCAATGCCAATATCATAGCTGTTTTTATTTTTATTTGCTGCCGAATATGCTCTTCCGAGATAGGCTCGTTCAGAGCATCTCTCCAGAGATTGCCATGCTTTTTCTCCAACACGGCGAGGTCTGCCATTATTTTCTTTATTTCTGGGGATCTTTCAGATTTAGATAGACTCGAATATACGCTCTCGTGCAGTCTCTCTTCTAGGTAGAGTTTCTTCATTATCGTTTTTTTCCCAGCGACCACTGCAGCACCAGCTATTTAGATAGAATCTTCTGCAAGGATTTCAATGGTAGAGCATTTAATACTCTGTCTTTTGTCAGCCACCCCCTCCGCGCGGTGCCGACTCCATATCTCATGAACTGCAAGTGGGAGGTGCTGTGGGCATCGGTGTCTATAGAGAAGAATATCTTCCTGCCAGATACGAGCATGATGTTGGTGTCATTCAGGTCTGTCCTATTAGGAAACGCATTTATTTCCAAGGCCACTCCATTTTCTTCAGCAGAATCTGCCACTTTTTCAAGGTCTATCGCATATGGCGCTCTCGCCCTGTGGAACTGCGTATCCCCTATCAAGCGGCCAGTAGGATGCGCAAAAACGTTTACAAGCCCGGTCTCAAATGCCCTTATCACTCTGTTGGTCATGTCCTTCTGGCTCATGTTGAAGTTGGTGTGCACCCCTGCCACGACGCAATCCATACGTTTTAAAGTCTCGTTCTTCAAGTCCAGTTTTCCATCTTTAAGTATATCGACCTCGGCGCCGTAAAGTATGCTTATAGTGCCTTCCATCCCCTTCCTCACTTTTTCCACCTTCTTGAAATAAGCTGCGAATCCCTTGTCATCCATACCTCTTGCTATGTATTCGCTTTTTGAGTGGTTTGTTGTTGCGAAATATTCGTAGCCCAGGTCTACAGCGGCTTTCGTCATCTCCTCCAGGCTGTTCACCCCGTCGGTCTCTTTTGTGTGTGTATGGAGGTCCCCCCTTATTTCCTGCGCTTCCACCAGCTTTGGTATTTTGTGCTCTTGCGCAAGCTTGACCTCGCCTCTCGCCTCCCTCATCTCTGGGGGCATCCATTGCATGCCAAGTTTCTCGTATATGCTCTCTTCTGTTGGCCCGCCTATGTTCTTGTTACGCTTGTTGAATAAGCCATATTCATTCAGCTTGTAGCCTTTGCTGACTGCAATTTGCCTCACCTGTATGTTGTGGTCTTTGCTTCCGGTGAAGTATTGCATTGCCGCGCCAAAGCTCAACGGTTCAAGCACCCTAAGATCGCAGCTGAGCCCTATTTTCAGGAAAACCGTGGATTTTGTAGGGCCTTTGAGCATTATCTTGCTGACCTCGTCCATTTTAGTGAAGAAGTCCATGACCTCTTCGTTTTTCTTTGATATTGCGAGTATATCCAAATCGCCTACAGTCTCCCTCATCCGCCTCGCAGATCCGGCAATCATAACATTCTCGACTAGGCCGCTCTTCCTTATCTTTTCCACCATCCTCTCTGCTATCGGCAAGACATATCCGAGCATCTGCCTGCCGCTGCTGGCCTCAAGAAGTTGCAGACCTTGCCGTATTGCCTCCTCGCTTTTATCCCCGAAGCCTGCCAGCCCCCTTATTTTGTGTTCCTCTACAGCTTTCTTTAGATCTTCGCGGTTCTTTACCCCGAGCTTCTTGTAGAGCAGTATTGCCCTTTTTGCGCCCAGCCCGGTTATGGCCGTAAGGGAGGCCATATCTATCGGGTATTTCTTCTTTAGCTGCTCATATTTTTTTAGCGTGCCGGTATTGACTAATTCCTCTATGTGCTTTGACATTGTCGCGCCTATTCCTGGGAGCTCCATGAGCGCCTTTGTACCTCCTTTTTTGTATATCTCCTCTACTGGCTCCTGAAGTGTACTTATCATCAGGGCCGCCTTCTGGTACGCCCTCACCTCGAATCTTACAGTGGGGTAGTCTTCAAGGCTTAGCATGTCGGCTATTTCGTTGAGTATCTCTGCGATTCTTTTGTTATCCATTGCACCATAAATAGATGCAAAAGCGGTATTTTATTGTTTTGTGTCGATATATCTGGGGGTAGGATGGCAGGTGAAAATGCGGAAGAGGAGAGGCTTAGCAGATTGAACAAGGTCTACCTAGCCATAATATCCAGATACAAGGAGTACATAGAGGAGAAGGAAAACATATCGGTTGTCGAGCTGCCCACCCTAATAACGCCGAAGAACCCGGCAGTGAGCGCGAAAGTTGAAGAGCTAAAGTCATCATTGCAGGAATACTCATATGATAAGGACTTCAGTGCCGCAGCGAAAAAGGCATTCGATTTCGTGAGGGACAACGTAGAGGACGTAGTGCTGCCGCTGCAATTTTGGCTTATGCCGGAAGAGACATTGGCATTTATGATGGGGGATTCGTTTGACAAGAATGTGCTGCTATGCAGCCTTCTCGTTGGCCTTGGTAACCACTCATCGAAGGTTGTTGTGGTGATAAGGGGCGATGCGCGCCAAACTTTCGTGAGTTATGAAGCAAATGGGAAACTGCACATCATGAATCTTGAATCAGGAATACGCGAAGTGGAAAGTCATGAAGCTCTGGTGAAGCAGCTTAACATAGATGATGACGTGGTTGCGTACGAATTCAACGATAGGACATATGTAGACATAAGCTGATTATGTCAAAATCTTACTTGACGCCATTGCCTATCTAAAGGATAGGGCGCCGCAGAAATCTTTTCTATTTTACCTTCTCCTTGTCTTTCTATATGTTCTTCTCTGCAACCTCTTCAGCCGCCTAATTTTCTGCTTGTTTCTATAGCTCTTTCCTATCTTTCTATTTGATCTTGACACTTTCTTTTGCATAGTACCACTCATACAACGTCAATTGCGGAGAACATTATGGGGAGTATTATAGTAGCATCCCCGTCTATTGTTGTGTATTTGGCTTTCTCCTTTATCTTCCCCCATGACACCGCTTCCGTTAATCTTGCGCCTGACAGGCTGCCGTCGAACTGTGTTGCGGTGGTTATGTATACGGCATAATCTAGCCCGTCTTTGAACTGGTTCCACCATATAACATGATGCTTGCTTATGCCACCGCCGATCATCAATGCGCCGGTAACTTTGTTATCGAATGCGATATTGCTGAGAAGCAGCTCATCCCTGATCAGGTTGAGTTTAAAGTCGTGATCTTGCGAGAAAATTGACAATTGCGTGCCAAATGCGCCATCAAGTATTCCTGGATTGAATACTGGCACGTTATTCAGATACGCCTGCCTCAATATCGAGCCGTTATCTTTTATTCTTTTGCCGAATTCAAATGCTAGTTCGCTTGCGCTGTATTCTTTCTTGTAGTTTTCCGAATTGTATATGCTGTCCATTATCTTCAGAAATGCGTCTTCTACCTTTTTCCCATATTCTTCTTTTTCTATGAATACGTTGCCGAGCCTATAAATCCCGCTTTTGTGCAGGCTTGCGTCATCTGCGTTGAACGACCCGACGCTGTACCTGCCGCCAGCAGCTCTGGCGAGGTCGTGATCGAGTGTCCCTCCAGTAGTTATTATGGCATCAAAGTACTTGACGCTGCTTGCGAGTATGCCGCGAATGCCTGTCGATACTATATCTGCTGGAAAAGAAAGGAAGTTGTAGGACCTCCTGTCGTTGAGCATCCGCTTTAGTATCTTTATTCCAGTTACCATGTGCTGCGCAGAAAACCCACCTACAGACTCCATGGATTCAATCAGCTCCGATACCTTCATTCCTTCCTTGAGCTTGATATCCCTGACGCCATTTCTGAGCAGTGCTTTTTTGCTGTACATATAGATCATTGACTTAAAGCAGTTTTATTCTGGAATATAGGATGTTGAATTCTTAAATACCCTTGCCTCGACTGTAAACCAACTGCAGAAAAGCAGGGCTTCTCTCTTTCAGCAGCAAAAACCTGCCCGTACTCTGCAAGATATATGGAACCAGTGATAAACATGACGACCGGAATAAATAAAATATGAGAGGTTATTAGGATGTTCCATCCCTTGCAATACATTTTTATCCTTTTGCGCGGATTAATAAATGGTGCGACCGGGTAATTTGATGGAATCCTTGAGCAAGGATGATGAAGAGATATTGCGTTTTATCGAAGGTGCCAAGCCCAAGATTTATGTTGTTGGAACCGGCGGAAGCGGGAGTAATACAATAACCAGAATGGCAAGTTTGGGCATACAGGGAGCAACGATGGTAGCTATGAACACCGATGCCCCGCATCTTGTCAAGACAAAGGCTGATAGGAAGCTGCTTATAGGCAAAAAGACAACGAGAGGAATGGGGGCGGGAAGTGATATACGGGTAGGCGAACAGGCAGCAATAGAGAGCAAGGAAGAGATACGCCATACTCTTAGCGATGCGCAGCTAGTATTTGTTACCTGCGGGCTCGGAGGGGGAACCGGCACAGGATCTATTGCTACTATCGCGCACGAAGCAAAGGAAATCGGCGCGCTAACGGTAGCGATTGTTACTCTGCCGTTCTCGAGCGAGGGTAGAACAAGGATGAGAAATGCTTTGGAGGGATTGTCAAAGCTTAGGAAGGTAACCGACACGACGATCATAATCCACAACAATAAGCTTTTGTCTGTCGCCCCAGACCTGCCATTGAATATGGCCTTCAGGGTATCAGATGAGGTTCTCGCAGGCGCCACTAAAGGCATTGTTGAGATGGTCACGAAGCCAGGCATGGTGAACATAGATTTTGCAGATCTTAGAAGCGTGCTGAAGGATTCCGGCTATGCTGTAATCGGCAGCGGCGAGGGAATGAGCGCTAATGATGGCACCCCTAGAGCCGCGGTTGCTCTGGAGAACGCTATAAAGAGCCCGCTTCTTGACGCTGATCTAAGCAGCGCAAACAGAGCACTTATAAATATAATTGGGGGGAACAGCCTTACCCTTAGAGAAGCGGAGAGCGTATTTCAGGAGGTATCAGGAAGGATAAAGGGCGATGCGCTGCTGAAGTGGGGCGCGAGGATAGAACCTGACATGCAGAAGGATACGGTAAAAATAATGCTGGTTGTCGGGGGTGTGGATTTCCCTGACTACAGCGAAGAGGGGCTTACTAAGCAGATAAAGGAGAACACAGAGATAGACCTGGATGACCTTTTCGACAAGGAGGAATGAACGAACGGTTAACCTTTGCATGCAAAGCGGTCAAACGCTCTAAATTAATATGATTATAAAAACGGTTCAAACCGCTTTCCTCTCTACTTTCTTTACTGCCATCCTGTTCTGCTTTCTTTTTACCAGTATTGCGTTCTTGTAGCACCTGCCGCTGCAGAAATAGCTTACAGTGCCTATCTTGTGCACGTACATTATCCCTGTGCCTTTCTTGATGTTTGAGGAGCAGTATGTGCACTTCATAAACACACCCAGATTACTTTACTCTTATCTCCTTTGCCTCTCTGCTAGTATCGGGCAGCCTTATTATGTCCCCAATCTTTGCCGGGCCGAGCATATTCCTTCTTATTATCCTGCCTTTGTCCTTGCCCTCAAGTATCCTGCAGCTCACCGAATATATTTCGCCGTATATTCCGGTCTTGGCTTTGTTGTTTATTTCGACTATTTCCGCCAAGTATCCTGATAGTTGTCTTACTTGGGGCTGCTGCTCTGCCATGCTATCATTGTTCTTTTTGTGTCACGGCTGGCTGCTCTTCTGCTGTTTTCTCTTCTGATTTCTGCGCCTTTGGAGCCCTTGGCTTTTGCTGCTTCTTCTCTTTCGGTGGCTGCTCCCGGCTACTTTGCGCCTGCGCTGAAGAAGCAGAGCTCAATCCGGTCACTCTGCTTATTATCTCCTTTATCGCGTTGGCAGCATTTCCTGGGTTTTCAACTGCCACTGCTGCACAGGGCACGGTCATGCCAATGGCCTTCCCAAGTTCAAGCTTGCTCGGCACATATGTGAATGATATCTTTTTCTGCTCGCACAGCTGGGGCAGGTGCATAACCACTTCTTCTGGTTCTACATCTCCTGCTATAACAACGAATGACGCAAGCCCCCTTTCTATGCTTTTTGTCACTTCGTTGGCGCCTTTCCTAATTGGACTTGCCTGTCTAGCCATTTGAAGGGCTTCGTATGTTTTCGCTGCTACCTCGTTGGATACCTCGAACTTTACATAAGTTTTTGCCATACATAACACCGTCGGTCTTTTACGTCATTCAGTTTGGCATTTACCTGTATTGAACAAAAAGACATATCTATTCTAGGCTAAAGCTATTTATACTTATTGGAAGGCCCTAAGCGGCTTCTTTAGTGCCGTTTTGCAGTCACATCCCCGCCCGTCTAGCGCCAGTCTTAACGTATCGGAAGCGGTGTCTGCCACCGTCATTCTGGAGGATGCTGGCATTGATGATATTGTTTTCTCGTTCCACGGCTGCCTTGGAGCGTATAGCCACTTTCCTTCGGTGGATGGATCCCTTCTGGAAAATGCAGCCCATATTTGCGGTGCATCATCTATTATGATCTCATGCCCGCTTTTGAGCTTATCAAGCGTGTGTTCCACTGTAATGATCCTTAATCTGGAAGTAGGGAAATTATAACTTAACCATTTCTCAAGGGTAGGTTTTGCATCTGAAGGCCTACGGGTCACTATATCTACGTCAAAGTGCTTTATTAGGTGATTCAGCTCCTGTTCTGTTATGGTTGGGGGGATGGAGGTAAAATTTTCAGTCCATGCTTTTTTATAAATCCTAAAGAACTCCTCAATAGGCATCTGCAGCTTCGTTTTTTCCCAATCATAGTCATCTATATCGGAATGCTTGAAGTTTTTGCCTTTTATCCTATTCCACTCTTCCAGTATAGGGGCGTGTGTATCTGCGATTGTTCCATCTATGTCTAACGCCACCTTTGGGCGGTATTTTCTAACTAATTTGTCTAGTTGCATTTAACCTAGCACCTTTGTCTCTTTCTCCTCGGCAATGAAGCCCACCTTTTTGTGTGTTCCGTCACATTGTGGCTTGTGTTCTGAATGGCCGCATCTACAAAAATGAAACTTTACCTGTCCATCTATAATTAGAAGATTGGGCCCATCCTTTGTGGATTTCATAACCATCTCTTTTACTATCTGCACTTCCTTACCATCTATAACGGCAATTGCCTTCCCGTCTACAGATTTTACTTCTATTTCGGTCATCGTATCATCATGTGTATTCTTCTACGATAATATTTATTATGATGGCTATTTAATTCAGGATAGGAAGTAAAAGTGGCGATTGACAGGTTAACTGCGCGACTTTAAGCAAAGAGGTTTGCTCTGAGATGCATAAATGGCGGTTAGAAACCACTCTGAAAAACATGAGAATTCAACTTTCCTCTGAGGATGGGACCGTCAGTCCATGAATTGCTGCACAGTAGGCGGTTCCTCGGGCTGCCCTTTCCTCTTCCTTATCTCCCTGACTATCTTGCTCTGCATCTCTGCTGGAAGCTTCTCGAACCCGGCAAATTCGAAGCTCCATAACGCCTTGCCCTGTGTGAGCCCCCTAAGATCATTGGAAAACCCTTTTATGACTTCAGAGACTGGCATTTTCGCCAATATTGATACCTGGCCGCTTTCCTGTTCTATGTTGAGTATTTGGCCCCTTCTGCCCTGCAGGAAGGTTATCACATCTGACATATATTCGATGGGTATGTTTATCGTATAGTTCTGCTTTGGCTCTTCAAGTGTTATGCCTGCGGTAAGCATTCCCGCATATATCGCCCTCTTTATCGCTGGCATTATCTGCGCCGGCCCTCTGTGAACAGGATCTTCGTGTATGGTCGCGTCGACTATGCTCACTAGTACGCCGGAACACTTCTCTCTTGCGAGCGGGCCGTCATTTACGGCTTCGTTAAACCCGTCTATGAGAAGCTCCATGACCTCGTTCATATACTGCACTCCTTTCGTCATGTCGGCCAGCATGCACCTGCTGGTTACCTGCTCTATCTCCTTCGCTATGGCCCTATCCATTCCTGCCGCTACCATCGCTTCTATGGCGTTCTGCCCTTTCGGCTTGCCCTCCCTTATGGTGCCTTCGTCCATGGCCTTCTGCACCCCTTCCGGCAGTGGTTCTACATTGACATAGAATCTCGAGTGCCTGTTAGGGGATTTGCCCTCTATCGGGCCGGCTTTTTTATCTATCGTTTCTCTGTAAAGAACTATGGGTTCGCTAGTTATTATCGGCACCTTGAAATCATCCTTTAGCTTTGTTTCCACTGTTTCTAGATGAAGTTCGCCCATCCCGCTCATGAGATGCTCGCCGGTTTCGGGGTTTATCTCTGCTCTCAGGGTCTGGTCCTCCTTTGTCAGGACTCTCAGCGCTTCTATAAGCTTGGTTGTATCGCGGCTGTCCTTCGCCTCTATGGCTTTCGTCACCACCGCAGGGGAATAGTGCTTTATCTGCTCGAATGGCTCTATTATGTTTTCGCTGAGCGTATCTCCTATGGCGAGGTCCTTCAATCCTATCAATGCGGCTATGTTGCCGGCCGGTATCTCATCTACAAGAACTTTGTCCGGCCCCATGTAAATCCCGACCTGCTGCACCTTCTGTGTTTGCGACTTCCCGGATATGTGGAGTTCCGTGCCCTTCTTTGCGATACCGGAGAAAATCCTTCCGACCGCTATTTCACCGGCCTGCTGGTCATATTTTATTCCGAATACAACAGCATTGGTCTTCCCATTCATGTCTGTACCTAGCATTGCCTTGCCATCTGAAGAGTTAAGGTCGCCATGCCATATCTGAGGTATCCTGTAGTGCTGCGCTTCTGCCGGGTTAGGCAGGTGCTCTACCACCATAGCCAGAGTGGCTTCATCTATGGGGCACAGCTCCTGCAGCTTCTCTAACTCGTTCCTTGCGGTCATGCCAAAAATATCCTTGAATGTCGCATTCTTCGTTTCCATTATCCTCTTCGAAATTGCCCACCTTCTCAGCGCCGAGCCGAATGCAACGCTGCCTCTTTCGACGCTGACCTTCCATTTGTCGCCATATCCCTCTGGGGCGAAGTTTTCTATCATCTGGTTTATATCATTTATGAGCTTGAGCAGCCTTTCCTGAGTCTGTTCCGGGGTAAGTCTAAGCTCTGTTATCAGCCTGTCGACCTTGTTGAAGAAGAGCACAGGCTTGGCTTTTTCTTTCATTGCCTGCCGTAGCACGGTCTCGGTCTGCGGCATTATTCCCTCTGTGGGGTCTACCACAAGAACCACGCCATCTATCGCCCTCATCGACCTTGTTACGTGGCCTCCGAAGTCGACGTGCCCAGGAGTATCTATAAGGTTGATTATGTAGTCTTCTCCTTTGTAATTGAAGCCAAATGAGATATAAGCCGACTTGATTGTCATTCTCCTATCCTTCTCTATTTCCTCATAGTTGGTGTAAAGTATGTCTCCTGCTACGCTTTTTGCAATCAGGCCAGCCCTAGCGAGCAAAGAATCGGTAAGGGAGGTCTTGCCATGATGAACATGGGCGATTATTCCGACATTCCTGATGTGCTTGTGGTCTTTCATCATTTTTGTTACTTCTTCTACCACGTATTCTTTTCTCACCATGAATAAGCACCACGCTACTTCGCGCTCCTAGCCATCCTTTCAGTCTCATTCTTTCTCTTTATCGCGTAGCTGTTTACATCGTTGTTTGCGGCCATTATCAGCTCGTTCGCTAACGCTGCTGACAATGTTCTTTTGCTGTGAAAGGCGCCGGTCACGGCTGCCATGCCTATGTTTCTAAGCGCTATATCCAATCTCCTACTTGCACTTACGTCCACTGCCACATTAGAGATTATGCCTCCGTATCTCACTCTTGTGGTATCCTCTATTGGCGCTGCGTTCTCCAGTGCCTGGATATAAACCTGGAGGGGGTTCTTTCCTGTCTGTTTGTTTATCATGTCGAACGCTTCCATTACTGTCTTGGCTGCTTTCATCTTTTTGCCCTGCATCCTCCCTTTCGTTCTTATCACCTTGCCGCCTATCTTACCTCCGGTCCCGCCGCGCATGAGCGAGTTTTCCAATCTCTCTATTATGCTGAGGTTGGCCTTGTGGAACTGGCTCTGGCTTTTTCTTCCATAGGAATTCGGATATGCTACTGGTTTTAAGTTTATGTAATTCCTGAGGCTTGGGTCGTAGACCTCTACATCGTAGGGATACCTATTGAAAAGCATGACTGAGGATGACATGAAAATATCCTTGTCCTGGGCTTCGGTTTTCGGCTCCTCTCTCTTCCTTGCTCTTCTTTTGGGCTTCGCTTCGGCCGCTAGGGATTGGGGCTGCTGTGCGGCTTCATTCTGCACGGTATTTGTTATGTCTTCCGCCATGAAATCATCTCTTCGGCTTTTCCTGCTTGCCGCTTAATATCTGATAGATGTTGGTGCCGTTGATTTCGACTACTTTGTATTTCAATCCTGGAATGCAACCCATTTGACCTCTCTGGGACCCGCCCAGCCCTTCTATAGTGACTTCATCGTGCTCATCGATGAAATTTATAGTTCCGTCTCCGGGAACAAATGCCCCGACTACCTTTCCGTTCTTTATCAATTGGACGCGGACGCATTTTAGCTGGCCAGAATTTGGCTGCTTCTGCTCAAGTATAAACTTTCCTAATACAAGAGCCCTCGCCCTAGGCACGGTTCCCATCGGATCGTACTTATCCTTGAGCTTGAACATCTTTCGCTTAAGCCATTTCTTAAGCATGCGCTGCTGCCGCCTCTGTCTTACAAGCTTCCTTGCAGCAAATTCTCCGTTTGGCATCAATAATCACTCTTAAGTATGTTTGAATTCCCTGGTTCTATTATAGAAAGAGTCGACACTGAGAATGGCTTGCCGCATACGGCTCCGAGTTCCGCTGGGTTGCCTTCGAAGTTTATCATTTTTATCCCTGCCAATCCTGCGATGTGTGTTATGTCGCTGGCATTCTCTTTCTTGTTCTTGCTTGCCATTATTATTAGCTTTGCCGAGCCGTCCTTAATTGAATTTATAACGCTTTTCAGGCCTATGGCTGTCTCGCCGCTGTCCACAGCTAAACGTATGTCGTTTGATATCTCTGCCATGAAAAACACGCATAAGTAGAACTTACTTCGCGCAGACAGTAGATATCGCTCAGAAAAATATATATAGGTATTGAAAGACGCTGTAGGCCAGCGCACGCCAGGGGTTAGGGCCCAAAATGCGGCTAGTGAGGGAGTCTGGGCGTTAAACTTAGTCTGGTTGATTGGAATGGCTACGTATCGGACGGCCGCTTAAGCGCCCTCACCAGTGCCAATTCTGGCTCTTCCTTTTGCCCAATCTGCGCTGGCAATTTTTTGCTTTGCGTCTTTTTTATCATTTCCTGAGTTTCTTCCATGCAATCCAGAGGTAGACGAACCGTTTCTTTTAATACGTTTGTTCAGGATACGACAGTTTCGTTACTCTACTCTCTAATCTTTCAGCACAGAATTGCAGCCTGCGGGCTGACTCAGAGTCCCGCTGAGTATAAGTTTAAGATATCCCAGATATGGAATTATGGCTATGACTTTGCCCTCTATATTTTGCTGTGACGGAGGTAAATTCTGGTACTGGATATCCAATCCGGGATTGTTGTCGCCTTTTGTCAGGTAGTAATATGTGCCGCTTGCATTTACCACGGCATATACCCTATGTACTATGTAATCATCGCCCTCCCTGTAGAAGAGGTCGCTTGGGTTTGTCTTATATACGACTACGCTGTTATTCTGATCTCCTGTTATTGTAGTGTTGCCTATGACTATCGCTTTTGTGTAGGCCTCCTGCAGCGTAGTCCCATTTGTGAATTGGAGATATGCAACTCCGCATTGGTATCGAATCGGGCCTGGCTGACTGGAGTTTGATATTATGCGGCCTCCATTGGGTTCCTGCTCGTAGATCCCTAAAGAATATCCTGGCTGCAGTATTAGGGATACATTCACGCTGCTGGCCGATATTTTATATGCAACACATTCAAGCGATTCATTCATTGCGTTGCTTATCATCTGCTGCACCTGTGCCTGCGTCATTTTTACTTCTGGCGCGTGTATCTGGCTGGGTTGAGCCACTCCCTGCAGGATAATCATGTCGCCTCTTTGCAGATATGGGAGCATGCTGCAGCTCGGCACCGCATCTATCGGATATCTGGTGTGCAGCAACCATTGCATCGCATACCAGATGGCCACTACCAGCACAATTGCGACAACGACCTCTAGTGCGTTCTTGAGTTTTCCCTCCTCACTTGATCCATTTATTATCTCAATGGCCACCAGCGCCACTATCATGGCGAATATTATTATTCCGAATATGACCGCTATGGTAGGCCTTGCCTGGTATACAACATAGAGGATGAAGAACACAATGAGGATTATGTAGAGGGGCCAGGTTGTTATGCTGCGCCCAGTTTTCCTATCTCGTTTCTCCTTTGCCAATGACCACACCGTTTTTACCTACCATCTCTATCCCTACGGCCCTCGAGTACCCCTCCTGCCTGGCGACCCCTATTGCGGCCTCCGCCATGGTGATTAGTGAATCGTTGTGCCTGCCAACTATGAATTGCGATGTTTTTGCCAGTTCCCTCACCAATTTGGACAGCTTCTTCGAGTTCTCCCTGTCGAGCGCCGCATCTATTTCGTCGAATATGTAGAATGCCATGGGCTTTCTCATTTGTATGGAAAAAATGAGTGACAGCATGAGTATCGATTTCTCTCCTCCTGACAGCCCTTCATCGGTTCTCCTTTTTCCTCCGTTTTGCACGTTAAACATCAGCTTGGCCGTGAACGGGTCGCTTCCATCGAGATAGATGTAAGCCGACCCTTCAAAGACTGTGTTGTAGAGCTTCTGGAAATTCTTGTTTACCTCCTCGAAGGTTTGGTTGAATACGCTGAGTTTCCTTGACTCTATTTCTGATATCATTCCAAGGATTGACGACTTTTCCTTATCTAGCACATCCATCTTGCCTCTGGCTTCTTCCACGTCTTTCTTCCTTTGCGCGTATGCCTCTGGGGCCTTTAGGTTGACGCTGCCTAGCAGTTCCAACTCGTGCTTTGACTCGGTTGCTTGCCTTTCCAGCTCCTCTATGCTCTTGTACTCCACCGCCTCTACATCCTGGTAAGATATCAGCTCTGCTTTTATATCGCTCAGCCTGGTCTGCAACTGTGATCTTCTTCCCTCCGTCTCTATCATCTCCTTGTCTACTTTCTCTACCTCGTTTGACGCTTTGCCTTCCTGGAACCCCATCTTTGATAGCTTTTCATCCAACTGCTGCACCTCTTTTAGCAGCGAGTCAGAGGCTGTACCGTGGGCTTTTATCTTAGCCTCCACATCCCCCTTCCTTTTCCCGTATTCCATTATGGCCCTCTCTGCCTCCGCTATCCTCTTGTGCTGATCCTTCATCGCGGCCTCCTCCTGCTTTACCTCTTTTGTTATTGCTGCGCGCCTTTGAGTGTGCATCTGGTTTTCCTTTTCGAATTCTGCCAGTTTTATTTTCGTCTCTTCCACGGACGCCCTGAGCCTGTTCGCCTCCTCTAGCCCCTTCTGCGCATCCTGGCTGCTTCCTTTCTGCGATGATCTGCTTAGCAGTTCATGTATCCTATCGGCCTCTGCCCTTATCTCCTCTTTTTTCTGCTCTGCTTCTATTTTCCTCTGTGTGAGCTCCTTGTTTGCCTTTTCTATCTCTGATATTCTTGGTAGCGCTTCTATTTTTATTCTAGAGGACCTTGACATTTCTGCCTTTATCTTTAGGATATCATCCTCGGCATGTTTCAGCTCGGCATTTATCCCTGCCGTTCTGGCATCGGCCTGTGAAATCTCTTTTCTGGCTTCTTCTCCGGCTTTTTCTAGCTCTGCTATCTTCTGCGCTACGGCTTTTCTGTCAGATGTCATTTTATTGAGAGCAGATTCGAGCGTTCGCGGCAGCTGTTTTGCAGTGAACCTGCCGCCAGTTACAACTCCTGATTGCTCTACCAGCTCGCCTTCGAGAGTTACGAATCTCCCCGCGCCCAGTTCGCTCTTGCCCAATCCAGTTATGCTGTCTACAAGGTAGGTATTGGCGAATATGTATTCGAACGCCTTCCTGTACTTTTCATCAAAGCTCACTTTGTTTATGAGCGGCTGCAGATTCGTCTGCTGGCCCCTTGCCACTCTTATCTCATTTATTGGTATGAATGATGCCCTTCCAAGATTCTTCGCCTTTATTATCTCTATGGCACGGCTTGCCGTCTCTATGGAGTCGACAACATAGTAGTTCAGCCTGCTGGCCGTTGAAGCATATACGGCTACGGCATATTCGTCATCGCACTTCAGAAGCTCTGACGCCCTTCCATAAAACCCTTTCTTCAGCTCTGCTTTCAATATGGGCGTTATCCGGTCCTGGCTCTTTCCCGACAGCGCCAACTGTTCCCTCAGGTTTATCAATTCGGTGTCGAACTTTGAGGCTGCAATGTTCTGCTCCCCTATTTTGGCATTTATGTCTTGGAGTCTGCCCCTTCCGGCTTGCAATTTGTCCAGCTCTGCCTTAAGCTCCTTTTGCAGCTTCTTATACGACTCGTCAAGGGCTTTTCTCTCTGCCTCCATTCTCTCAATCTCGCTGTTTGCTGCTGACAGGCCGTCCTGGAGTTTCGAAAGCTCAGAGTTCCTTGAAATGCATTCTGAATTTATATCAGAAAGCACCCCCTCTATGCCTAAAAGTTCTTTTTGCAGCTCTGAGTATCTTGCTATTATTTCCTTTCCGCTGCTGTGCTCGTCTATTGCATGTTTCGCAAGCTCCTTTTCTGCAGATGCAAGCGCTGACTTCAACATAGCCATCTCCGCTGCATTTGAATCGAGCTTCTTTGTTATGCTCTCGGATTCTTCCTTGAGCCCTTTTATCCTTTCCTTCCCATTTGCTATGGATTCCTCTATCTGGCGTATCAAGTTTTCTTGGATCCTTATATTGGAGCTTGTCTCATCGAGCATCTTGTTGGCCGTGCTGAGCTCTATGGACCCTTCGTTCATCTTCTTTACGAGTTTCTCCTTGTAGGATGTTACGCTTGACAGTTCGTCATCCAGCTTCTTTATCTCTGCTTCTAGGGATTTCCTCCTGTTTGTCAGCCTGTCGTATCCCTCTACCACGTTCTTGTACTCCCCGCTTATCTGCTCTTCTCTCGCCTTGAGCATCGTGTAGGTTGTCTTCTTTATTTTGGCCTGGAGCTCCAAGTACCTTTCTGCATCTGATTTTTCCTTCTCCAGTTCGTTCAGAAATGCCTGCCTTTCACCGAGCATTATGTTCGCTTCATTTATCTTTGCATCTACCTTTTCCAGCTCTTTCTGCGCTGCCTCCCGTTTCTCATCAAATTCGCTTATGCCGGCCGCAATGTCTATCAGGCTCCTCCTCTCTCTCGCACTCAGGTTCAGGATTTTTGTTATTTCTCCTTGTATTATTGTATTTGTCTCATTCAATTCTGCCTTGTGTGCTTTGAGGAGATCCAGTACCTGCTGCCTTGTTGATCTTTTCCCGTTTATCCTGTAGGAAATCTTGTTGTTAGATTTGATTATCCTTGAAATCTCTATATTCTCATCGCCTGTGAATGCGACTGTAGTATACGCTCTTCTCACTCCATCGCTCTTGACGGGTTTTGCCATGGCGTTTATCAGCCCTTTTGCGGATGACACCCTCATCCTTTTGAGCGAGGATTCTCCCATAGCAAAAAGGAGGGCATCACATATGTTGGATTTGCCTGATCCGTTAGGCCCGACTATGCAATTGAAGCCTTTACTGAAGTTTATATTGGCGTGCCTGAACGACTTGAAATTATGCAAGGTTATTCTATCTAGTCGTAACATTAGTCCACCAGTCTGGTCGTGCGCTGGTTTTGCTAGAAATATACCACTCCGAGGTTATTTATTCTTTTGCATGGGTTTTATTATGCAAGGAGTAGCGGAATTCTGATTCAATTTAGATGCGATTGCCTTCTTGCAGCCAGGCTCCATTTTATCTGGCGCCTCTAAGCAGCTGATTGCGCATTTTGAGATTGTTGAGATCTACTAATGCTGACAGGTGCGCGGCTTCTGACCATGCGAGATCCTTAATCACGCTGCATCCATTCCTCTTGTAATAGTTGTCTGGATCGCAGTCTGATGCTGGATCGACAATCTCCTGCTCTGGAAGCATGACGTTACCATTTGCCGTATATCTGGATCCTACATAAGAGATTATTCTTTGCGCCTTTTCTGTATTTCCATTCCTCATGTAGTACTTAGCCGCCTCGAGCCCCAGGAGAAGCCATCTTCCTCCATAAAAGTATGTATCGCCAAGGAATCGGATTGGGAGGTAATGGTGTATAGGTAACCTGATGCCCCTGAAAAGGGTATTATCAATCGCGTTCATTGTTTTCGCCTCAATTTCGGCGGTTACGCTTGGAGGCCTGAACTTAGTAAAGACGAATATGGAAGACGCATCTAATTCGTTAACTGGCTCGGATTCGAAACCTGACCTGTCAGGTTTCCATACATTCTTTGACTTGAATAGCATGTTGTGCTTCACAAAGAAGTCTGATATGAATTTGTCCATTCTGGAAAGCCGCTCCATTCTCCACGGCGGCACTTCGATGTCGAGCTTATGTGATATCTCGATTGCTGATGCAAAGCCTCTGTATATGGCCGCGAGGGTGGTGGAGTGGAGCTGGTGGGAGTCTATCTCCCACATGCTCGATGAGGGGCTCTTGTATACTTTTGCCATATAGTCCATTATCAATTTCATGTTATCGCGAATCGTCCGAATTGGCGTTTCTATACCTTCAATGCCGAAAGCGGATATGTAGTCCCTGGTAGCCATGAGCAGCAACGGCAGAGAATCGTACTGCCTCAACCATGTGCCGTTATCTACAGTGTCAGAGACCGGCTGGCCCCATGCATGGCCGCTGTAAAGCCTTCCGTTATTGCCAACTCTCGCCGGAAGGTGAGCGTCCAGCCTGAGAAACTTCGAATCATCCTCAATCGGCAGGGATAGCCCGATCTGCACATTTTCAATAAAATTGTTAAAAGACCCCCACAGGAAGCCTAACTGGCGCCGCACAGCGTTTAGTGCGGTTTCCTTCGTGTGCTGCAAGTGGTCTTGTCGTAGGAGTGAAAGGTGCTTTGCTGCCTCTACAAGGGACATGGCAACCATGGAAGAGTCCCTGAACCAGCAAGGTTTGTACCAATCGTATGTCAGGGACGCCGGCATGTAGCCGTTTTCTTGTATGTGCTCATCTAAATGCCTTACAGTAGCGGAGATCTGGTCGACTGTGCTTCTGCCGGGAGACTGCAGCTTGTGCATGCACTCTTACACTGCCTCTTAATCTTTCAAGTATTTAAATGTGATTACCACGCGCTTGCAAAGAGCACGGTGAGGATTGGTTTTGGGTGCTCAATAAAGAAGGTTATTGCTTCTTTTTTGATAGGTAGAGCTGGATCGCTGCTTCCACATATGGAGCATACAGAACGCCTACCAGCCTTTTATTTTTTATTACAACTACGGTATTCTTTTCTTCCACCTGCATTAACTCAATGGCATCTGATAGTTTTCTGCCGCCATCTATTTTTGGGACTTCGCTCTTAAACATAGTGCCTTCCTTTTCGCTTATGGTGTGGTCTCCCATATCCGAATTGGCGCTGAGCCTGCCGCTAAATGCAAAGAACCGATTTCCTTTCTTCAATAGGACTATGTTTGTGCCCTTGCGAACCATCTCTTTGTACAATGAAGAGAGTCGCATCTGCGGAGTAACCAATATGAAGTTCTTCGTTGCCGCATCTGCTGCGGCAACATTGCGCGCCCTACTTTTGAATATAGCGCTCTGGAGTTCGGCCTTTGCGCCATCATACAGAAAAAGTGCAATTATCACATCGAAAAGCACGAGGAATTCCCTATATGTGAATGTCGCATTTGGTATTACCGCTGCATATATTATGGTTCCGACCACTATCCCTACAACGACTATATTGCTCGCTTTGACAGCGATTTTAGTAGAGTCGAGGGGGCTGTGCCTCCTTTCCAGGTAGCTCCTCAGTACTCTCCCTCCATCAAGTGGGAATCCTGGAAGGAGATTAAACACGCCTAATAAGAGATTTATCTCGAACAGGAATTGCAGCCCCTGTTTTAGTATGCCTGCTCCTGGCGCAATTAAGTAAAATGGAACGAATATCAGCCCAAGGGCAATGCTCGTCAGCGGGCCTGCAAGCGAGATTTTCAGTTCCTTTCCGGGTTTCACTTTGGTGAAATCTATGATGGATGCTCCGCCGATTGGTAGAAGTATTATTTTCTTTACCTTTATGTCATTTCTGATGGCGACTACGGAGTGCGCCAATTCGTGTATCAGCACACAAACGAAAAGTAGAACTAGGAGCGCAAAGAAAAAGAGCCCGCCAGGGCTTGTTGCAAGTAGGATGAGGGCGAGTAGCATCAATCCCAAGAACGTCCAGTGCAGTTGTATTGGTATGCCGAATATCTTTCCTATTGTGGGAGATAATGAAACCATAAACCTCTATTAAGTATACCGTTGGATTTATTTAATGATTCTATGGAAAAGTATGAGGTGCTGCTTCTTTACCATAAAGCCGCTGCGTTGCTAAAAAGCAACAATAAATGCCATATCGTTGTGGGAGACCTGCACCTAGGGCTTGAACGAAAGCTTTACGAAAAGGGGATAAAGATGCATACCGCATCAGAAGTGATGGCAAATACCCTAATGAAAATCGCAGATGACTACAAAACAAAAAGCATAATTTTGTTGGGCGATGTAAAGGAAAGCATTTTGAATCCTGATGTGGGAGAGCGCAGATCTATAAATCAATTCTTTGACGCATTAAATGGCTTCGATATAAAAATTGCTTCGGGGAACCACGACTCCAGACTTGGAGATCTGGTAAAAGCGCCGATTGAGGATGAGATAATAATGGGGAACGTGGCACTATTGCACGGCAATGCTTGGCCGTCAGAAGCCGCGATGCAGAAAGATTACTTGATTGTGGCGCACAACCATGTTGCAGTCGCCTTCAAAGACAAAAATGGCAGGGCCTACGCGCAAAAAGCGTGGTTGGTTTCTGGGTTAGACAGTGCTGGCGCTAAAAAGCGTTATAAAAAATTTAACGCTGAGATCAAACTCGTTGTGATGCCCGCTTTTAATGATTTAATAATCGGTATGCCGGTAAATGCGGTGTCAGATAGCCATATCAATCCATTATTTAGAAACCGGGTTTTCAACTATGAGGAATCAGAAGTATACTCTATGGACGGGATTCTTATCGGCAGCCCTTCGTCACTAAAAGCCGCAGGATCTATTCCTCTCTGAGTATAGTTATTGGTATTATGCCTTCATCGAATTCCAGTTCCGCTAGGTCTATGGGATTCACTATGTTTTCTGGCACCTTCACAAGCGGCGGGGCGCCGTACGCCAACTGCAATGCCCTCGCCCCGATAATTCTTGCCTTCTCGTATTTTGAATATTTTTCTGCCATTTTGCCACCAACTATACTGGATTTGGTTTAAATTTCTGCTTTGCTTCTTCCATCTCGGCTGCGACCCTCTCCCTCCATGCAGCAAACTCCTTTATGTTACTTGGATAGTGCTCGTATATCCCATTCAAAGTATTCATCTTCTTGACCACGTACAAAAGGTTCTGGAACGCCCTGATATTTGATGCGCCTTTTAGTACTAGTTTTGCTTTAGATGCCAGGCTTAATTCTGGTATCATGCCGTAGCTTAGCTCCTCGGCCTCTTTGGCAGTGAGAAACATTCGCATGCCATAGTTGATTGTGTCATTGTTAAGAGATTGCAGGTATGTCCTGAAGACCTCTAGGCCTGCTGTCTTCTTGCCGTAGGCTTCATTGAAATCGAGATTGTACTGCCATAGGGATTCTGTACTGGGGCCTCCGTCATTTAATGCCCGGGCTGCTGCGTCACCTGCAAGTATCCCGGATACCAGAGCCGGACCTATACCGCCTGCGCTTATGGGATTTGGCATCGCCATGCTATCCCCGGCGCCTATGTAGCCATTGAATACCATGCAGTCTAATTGCCTTCTTACCGCAACAGACCAGTAGCCTTTCCCATTATTATTTTCATTATAGAGCCTTGGATTCTTTATTGCAGGGTTGTGTTTTACATATTCATCCATCAAAGTATGGAGCGTGTCGTTCTTGCCGAGTTTTTTATTCCTTATTTCTAGGCTTTCCTTCTGCACACCTATACCTATGTTAACCCGTGTGCCTTTCTTAGGGAATACCCATCCATATCCTCCAGGAGCCCATTCTTGATTTAGATGTATGAGTGCATTCTTTGGATCGTAAAACCTTTCGTCAGAATGATCCAATTCGAAGTCATAAATATATCTGCCGGTGGACTCTAGGTCTGCCACATCTACAACCTTGTCTATGTAAGGATTATCAGGCAGCTTTCTCCTTAATGTGGTTGCGACCCCAAGCGCGTCTATGACGATTTTAGCCCGTATCTCCCTGTGCTGTTTCTCTCTATCTTTGCCAAATATTCCGGTAATATAATTATTTTCCATTATCGGCCCTTCCACTTCAAATTCAGGCATGTACTCTGCGCCATTTCTCCTTGCTTCCTGCATCAACTTGTATTCGAATGCCGGTCTGTTGAGCACATAGCCGGCACCTTCAAAGGGTATCTTATACTCTAGATCGGGAGATATAACTAGAACTCCATCAACCTTGACATCAAGCTCTGGGTAATCGAATGTGAGGCCCAGTTTCGATTTTATGAATTGAAGGTGTGCATCTGCAACCGCATCGCCGCATACCCAACCCCAGTTGGTCTTCTTGCCCACCTCCTGCTCTTTATTTCTGTCAAGAAGCAATACCTTTAGGCCTTTTTTCGCGGCTACGGCGGCAGCTAACGAGCCCGCCATTCCGGCTCCTGCGATTATAACATCATATTGATCTGGCATGTATTCTCCTCTAGTTCCTCTACTTTTATTCCGATTTATCTTTATATGCTTATCTGCGGGCCGCTTTCATCCCACTGCTGAAGGGTCTGGAATTCACTGCTCACTCTGTTAATATTCTATCGTAATGGCTTTTAAGATTTTGCATTGTATCGGCCGTATGCTCTATGATACCAGCCCTTCTGTAAGAAGGTGGTGGCGTTCCAATATGGGCGTGAGGAATTTGCTTGTTGGAGGCAAGAAGATCAGGAGCATTATGGCATCCCCAGCAACCCATGCAATGGATGCCGGAAGATATTCATATGCATGCAATGAGCCTGTAAGCACCAGCATCCCAACTCCTATTATCCCGCCGAGTATGTTTGTTATTACAACCAGCCATAGGAAAAATAGTCCTAGCGCCCTGGTATTTCCGAGTATATCGCTGCCAAAAGGGCTTACACTATGCTTGGCTGAATAGTTTCTGTATATTACAAATGCCAGCAGAACCGGTATCAGGTCCCCCAGAGCAAACAGCAGGGATGTTCCGAGCGGCAGATGGGTAAGGATACCGGCCCCGATCACTGTGCCAACGTAGGTACTTATCATGCCCCACAGCCCCCACCACAATGTGAATAATATTATGAATGCTTCTGCCCAGTAGAACAGGCCGACGCCTGCGTAAGAAAAAGGAGTAAAAACTACGCCCAACCAGGACAATCCAATTATTATGAGTATCTGGATGGCATAAATCCCGTATTGCAATGGTGTGTTCTTCTTGCCAGAGCGCCATTGTAAGGTATATCTGACTGCCATTTACTAACCCCCGTTTCAATTGATTTTATAGTTTATTATAGCTATTGTGATACTGTGGGCGAGATTAATATTTATGCGGTAGTCCGTCAAAGTTGTTGTGGTAGCCATAGCGCATATGCGGTGGTAAAGGCTTTTGTTCAGGGGCAACGATGTGGTTATGGGCAATATTTTATAATTCTTTAGAGCGGACTTATACAGATTGCATGCTGAATGCATTTTACAGCATAATAATCTATCCCATACTTTATATATTGCCTGCTGAGGTTGCAAATTCTGCGCCCCTGATATTTGGCGGCGGTCCACCGCTGGACTTAGGCAGAAAGCTGCACGGCAGGCGGATATTTGGCGACCACAAAACTATCAGAGGGACCATAGCTGGCATTGTTGCGGGTATAGTGATGGGCCTAATCGAGTATCCGTTCATCCCGTACATGCTCGCCATATCCGTTTTTATGGCAGTAGGCGCGATGTTCGGGGATGTACTGGGTAGTTTTGTGAAGAGGCGCATAGGCCTGAGGCCTGGCAAGGACATGCCGTGGCTTGATCAGTATGGTTTCTTCGTATTTGCGATACTTTTTGCGGCTTGGCTGGGCCACCTTCCAGACATATACGGCCTTATCTTCATAGCGATAGGAAACGGGCTTTTCCATGTGACGGCAAACCGGGTCGCTTATATACTGCGCCTTAAGATGGTGCCTTGGTAAACCGTACTGAAGAATACTGAATGCGGTTGGGCTCCAAGAATTATACATTTTTCAATATTGTCTTGAAGATTATCCATCCTTCTTGAAGGTTATACCTGGTATTCTTCTCGTAGTTCCTCTTCTTTTCGAAGCTTGGGACCTCAAGCACGTTGAGCTTCGCTTTGTGCGCTTTGATGAGTATCTCTGTTTCTATGCCCCTGCCCTTTTCTGTAAGATGTAGCTTATGCAGCGCCTTCCTGGAGAAGCTCCGGTAGCCATAGCTTAAGTCGGTGTATCTGGATGCATATATCAGGTTCATAAGCTGCACAAAGAACGTATTCCCGATGAGCCTGGCCTGCGGCATGTTTGTTGAGCCTCCGCCTGAGAGGAAGCGCGATCCCACACAGACATCGTATCCTATCTCTATTCCAGATATGAGTAGTTTCAGCTCCTTTGGCCTATTTGATAGGTCTGCATCCATTGATATTATTATCTTTCCTCGAGCTGCATTGAAGCCTTTTATCAATGCTGAACCTTTGCCTACGAAATCTGTCAATACTCTTGCACCGCAACGCTTGGCTATTCTTGCTGTGCCGTTTTTGGATGGACCGAGGCTACTGCCATCTACGACTATTATCTCGTAGTTATAGCCCTCGAGAACGTCCTTTATCTCTTGAAGCAGTCTCCCGATGTTGCTGCTTTCGCCCATATTAGGTATAACAACTGATATGTAAGGGTTGACCATGCACTCCCACGGCTTGTAGCGCCTTAAAGGACAGAATCATAACGCAGTCCGTTTTCCATTAATTTTTATTTATTTGAGATACTATACTTGTGTTGTAAAAGTTATAAATACATCTATCGATTTAGTAAAAAGGTTGATTTTATAAGAAAAGCGGATAGTATAACGTTTCTTAGGGTCCTACTGACTCTCTTTGCGGTTTACCTTATATTTGTGAAATTTGATGTGTGGGCGGTAGCTCTTCTCCTCTTCATTGTATTTTGGCTCGATTGGCTGGATGGCGTCGCTGCTGCCATAGCCGCCAGCGGTGGCGGCATATCTTTCATTGGATACATACGAGGGACAATGGGAGACAAACCCATGCGTAACAAGATAGCTGCAGCAAAGAAAAAGGCGGCTGCGCAATCGGGCTACGGGCCAAGGTTGGACATCGCAGGAGACCGCGCAGTAGAATATATCCTATGGTTTGCATACCTTATACTTGGACTTGTTCCGCTCATCGTTGTGCTGGTGCTGGTAGCTGTACATTCATATGCCGATGCCATGATGGGAAGCCGTGGCACCTCGTCTAAGATGAGAAAGAAAATAACAAGGATTGTGTACTCTTCCCACTTCGGCAGATATTTAGGCGGTGTACTGAAGGCAGCAACATTCATCTATCTTGCATTTGTATACATAACGGCATACCCCGTTGTGATAGGCGATGTGCTGATAGCGGTAACTTTTGCCTTCATACTGCTGCGCGGGGCAGTGCAAATATATGAGAATATGGGGCGTTGAGGGCATGAGGCTTCGTCTCATGATGAGTTGCCTCTACAACCTTCCAGACCTTCCTTGACGTAGTGGTTTTGAGATGCAGGGGGAGAGATTTGGACTCTCGAAGGCACTAGGCCACAGGATCTTAAGTCCTGCCCATTTTTCTGTGGCTTCTTAGCCAGACCAGACTCTGGAACCCCTGCATAGAAGCTAATGAGAATAAGCAATTTATAAGTGTTACCGAAAGGCCTTGCTGTCAGCCGTACATTGATGGCCCTTCGGGGTTTACTGCCTTCTTGTGAGCATCCTGGGTATCATTGCTTTTCTTTATGAGGGACCTTATTTTCGTATCCACTTCCTTTACCTCCTTTTCAAGTTCGCTGATATCGATATCCAAACTTAATATCTTGTTTATGCTCTTTATGGCGGTTTCGGCATACCTCGGATTTATTATTGCAGGATTAACAGGTATGAGGATGTTTATGTCGGGAACGTTTTCTACTGATGCTTTGAATAGCAGAACAGCGCCAACTCCGGTAGACACTCCTTCAGTAATTAAGCTGAGGCCATATTTGGATGCATCTTTTACGCTCTCTTTAGTAGAGCCTATGGCGTAGACGGTGTCTTCCCCTGCCTCTTCATTCGCGGGGATGCCGCCTATGGATATTATTGACTGCATATTATTTGCTTTAAACATTCCGTAAATTCTTTCGGCTAATTGATTCACGATATGCATAGGGATCGCAAATTCCGAGAAAAGTGCAACAATCTGTTTTTCATGCGAATAGTAAAGCCTAACTGGAGGCATTGGAATCCCTGCATGTATCGATACGAGGGGTGGAAACTCTTCGCTCTCTATATATCCAATATATTCCATGCCGATTTTGTCGATGATGTAGCTGACTGTCATTGGGCCAACCAACCCTACTCCTGGCAACCCCTCTATTAGTATAGCGCCATTGATTTTTGCATCTTTGATGAATTTTATGTTAATCATTTGCTCATAAACTATTTGAACACAAAAACTTAATAAGCAATGATAAATTTGCTTGACGGTTTTTGCAGCATTTACCGACGATATATATTTAAGCTTAACGTCGAATATTATAACGGTGAAATCATGGCACAAAGAATAGGAAGTGAGCGGGTAGGAAGAGAGGACGGTTATCTTTACTACCTAGGAAAGGACGGATACGTCTGGCGCACGCCGATGAGGACGAACAGGAGAGGAAGGAAGGCAAAAATCGGCAGCGAGCGCGTGAGGAGAGAGGAAGGCTATCTCTACTTCATCGACAAGGGCGGATACGTAGCAAGAGCCAAGATGAACAGACGGGGCAGAAGATAATCGGCGGCTTTTTGCGTGCTGCATGGCAAGGCTAAATGCCGAACCTTGCAGCATCATTTATTTTTATATTGTTTTTCCTGATGAACCCAGCGTTGAACTCTATTACGTATCTGGACGGCGCTTTTGACCTGTAGCCAGAGAAATCGTGCCAGGAGGACGGTTTTGCCGATTCCACAAAATCCACGACCCGGCGATTGCTGTCAAGCCAGACTATATCAAGCGGAAATCTCATGTTGCGCATCCATATCGGATGGCTTCTGTCGTTCGGGAAGATGAACAGCATGCACTCGTTCTGCTTCATCGATTTCCTAAACATGAGCCCAACGGTCATCTTGCGTGGGCTGTCAGCCAAAAAAGCAGACATATTCACTTCGCCTATTTGAATTTCTTTGCTTTCAAAACTCAGCTTCCTAGAAAGCAACCATAAAATACACAACTTATCACATCAAATGTTTAATTCCTGCCTAGGCTGTTCTGGAAAGTTGACTTCATCAAACAATACGAACAAAGAGGGTTTGACTATGTAGAAAGTTGCTATGGAGTTCTCTGTTCCTTCAGATTTCGGAGGGATCCTAGCTGCTGATGGGTATTTCTTCCTATATAGGTCATTTGCAATCTTGAACTCCTTTTCGTTACACTCTCTTGCTATGCCTTCGAACTGCAGGCCTCTTACTTTGTCGCCGCTCCCTCCAGTATGCGGTTGCACTATTGCACCTGCAATGTTAGGATTCCTTTCCAGCTCCATGGAATGCCTGCGTAATCGCCTTGAAATGAAATACAGATTCATACTCTCGTCATTGGCATACCAAACCGTTGCAATCCACGGTTTTGACCCTGAAGAAGTAGCAAGCTGCATCAACTTGGCTTCTGCTAGATATTTAGTAATTAGCCGTTTTAGATTTTCATCAGTTGGCATTACCTCACTTTGTGATTGATACGCTCTGTTCTCTCAGGAACTGCTGGAGGTAGAACCTGCTTCCAGATCCTTTTCCATTTATGCTGCTGCCTTTCCACCCCACGAATGTGTGCAGCCCGACGATGGCGCCTGTGGTCGCACTCGTATATCGATTTATGTAAATTGTGCCAGCCTGTATTTTGCCTATGAACTCTTTCACTTCCTTATTTTTCTTTGAGTATAGCGCAGCCGTCAGCCCATACGGAACGTCGTTTGCGAGTTTTATCGCTTCATCAAAATCCTTGTATCCTTCAATTGTCAGGATAGGAACAAAGAGTTCGTTGTGCACCAGTTCGTTATCATGATTGACCTCTATTATTGTTGGTTCTACATAGTATCCATTGAGGCCTGTATTCACGATGTTGCCTCCGTAAAGTACCCTGCCGCTGCTTTTCGCCTTCTCTACTGCATTGGAGTAAACTTTTTGCGCATTTTCGCTGATAAGCGGCCCCATGTAGATTTCCTTTTCTAGGGGGTTTCCTATCTTGAAACTTCTCGCTTTTTCTATAAGATTGCTTACGAACTGCTCTTTTATCGATTCGTGGACGTAGACTCTGGAGCACGCGCTGCATTTTTGGCCGTCAAATCCAAATGCTGCACTGGCAACGCCAGAGACTGCATCATCTAAAGTCGCATATCTTGACACAATGGCTGGATTTTTGCCGCCCATCTCAACAATGAAGGTTTTTTGGAGCCCCAAGCCATATGCCTTTGTAATCATGCCGGTACCTACGGTTCTGGAGCCCGTGAATGCAATTCCAGCTACATCTGGATTCACAACTAGTTCGTCTCCTACCTCGGCTCCGGGCCCCGATACATAATTGAAAACCCCGTCTGGGATGCCGGCTTCTTTCAAGTATTCGTATATCTTAAGTCCGGTAAGCAATGTCATGCTATCAGATGACGATGGCTTGAATACAACGGTATTGCCTGTTATCATCGCGCCCGTACTCATGCCTGTAGAGATAGACACTGGGAAATTGAACGGCGCTATGATACCGAACACGCCGAATGGCTCCATTCTTATATCTACTTTTTCGGGTTTGGTTGATGGGGCGCCTTGAAATCCTGCTGCAACTTTTGTTTTGCTCTCTTCTTTGCTCGTCTTCCTTGAATATCCTTTGTTTGCTTCGAGTTCGTTTGCATAGTATCTCATAAAGTCTATTGCTTCGTCCACTTCTCCTATCGATTCGTAACGAGTTTTGCCGTTTTCATAGCTGAGTATTGCTGCCAGAGGGAACTTATTTTTGGAGAACACCTCGGCGGCGTTCCTGAATAAGGCTACCCGTTCCTTATAATTTCTGTTTTTCCATGTCTCAAATGCGTTGTTTGCCGCCTTTATGGCCTGGCGCGCATGCTCTCTTGTGCCTTTCTGGAAGTGCCCTATAACCATACCATTATCGATTGGTGACCTTTCTGTTATCGTGGTGCTGGAAAGAACCTCTTTACCATCGATATACATGGGATATTTTTTCCCGAATTGCGCTTTGACACTTTCTGCAGCTTCATCAAACAGCCGATCGAATTCTGACTCTCGACCACTTTCAACGAACCTTTTGTAGGTTGATTCGTTTGGGAAGCTTCTCTTTGGCATAAAATCAGCAGTATAATAGGTGTGTGAATATTATTATTGCTTTTTCTACTATTTAATGAATCGTTTTATATTTCCTTTACTTACGTGCTTTGAAATTTTTGATATGTCTTTGCCATAGAGCTTGTAAACCTTCGAGGATGAGATATTTCCTATCGGCCTACCACTTATTTTCAACTTTTTATAGATTGTTTTGACCTGTTCCTGGTCCTTTCCTTCGATTTCCATTATCAGCGGAAGGCCGGGCCATTGATCGATAGTTATCGATGCCCCTTCGAACAGATATTCAGTTCTGGTAGTTTCTTCGTAGAGTAACTCTTTAAACAGTCTGCACATTATCATAGCGGCCTCCTTAAAATCACTCACGTTTATTTCATATTCATCGGTCTGGTTGAGTCCCGCACCGCGCTGCTCTTTGAGTGTGATTGTTGTGGTTTTCCCGTCTGTCCTCAGCCTTATCCACGACTGCATCCCTGGCCGGTCTATCAAATAGCCGATAATCCTCTTAAAATGGTGCGTGCCTCTCTTTTTGGCACCGATTTCGTTGAGCCTGAGCACTGCCTCTTTCCTATCTATGCCGATGATTTTTAGCTCTATTTCCTTTCTATTTTGTTTCATGCTTACCAACGTAATGACGTTACAAAAATTGTAAAGACATGACCTATTTATATCAATAGATTTTAAATACCCTTACCGACCCATACTATTATAACAGAGTTATAAATTAGTGGTAATGGTGGCAGAAAACGAAAATGAGCTCCTAGGATACGCCGATGAAGAGTACAAGGAACGCTATGGCTTCAGCGACAAGACCGAGTATGCATATAAAACTGAGAAAGGCCTATCTGAAAATGTAGTAAGGGAAATATCCAAGATAAAGGGAGAGCCCGATTGGATGCTGGAGAAGAGGCTGACCGGCTATAAAGTCTTCAAGAATAAGCCGGTTCCTACTTGGGGAGCTGACCTCAGCGGGATAGACTTTGACGATGTATACTACTACCTTAAGCCAGGTGGCAAGAAGGAGGATTCCTGGGACAAGGTACCGGAGGATATAAAGCGGACGTTCGATAAGCTGGGAATACCAGAAGCTGAAAGGAAATTTTTCTCTGGCGCAGAGATACAATACGATTCGGAGGTGGTATATGGCCATGTGAGAGAGGAGCTTGAGAAGCAGGGTGTCATCTTCACAGATACGGATAGCGCGATAAGGAAGTACCCTGAGCTCGTTAAGAAGTATTTCGGAACCGTTATACCACCTACAGACAACAAGTTCGCGGCTTTGAATACCGCCGTATTTTCAGGAGGAAGTTTTATTTATGTGCCGAAAGGAGTGAAAGTTGCGATGCCTTTGCAGGCCTACTTCAGGATAAACGCAGAGAAAGCTGGTCAGTTCGAAAGGACGCTGATTATAGCGGATGAAGGTGCCGATGTGACGTACATTGAAGGATGCCTACCTGCTGATGAGCTTGTTAGCAGAGGCGATACTCTCCAGAGGATAGATACAATAAAGAAAGGGGATGCCGTACCCACA
Organism: Microcaldota archaeon; assembly: GCA_021791775.1. Lineage (GTDB taxonomy): Archaea > Micrarchaeota > Micrarchaeia > Micrarchaeales > Micrarchaeaceae > JAJZAB01. The sequence goes on from JAJYVY010000001.1 coordinate 63,001, forward strand.
CATACAGGCCGCATGCAAAGCGTAAATAGGACTTTCGTTCATCCACATAGAGGAGAGCTGCTAGAGATATTGCCATTATCAAAAGGTAATGGATTTAAGCTGACTGGCGAACACCCGGTTCTGTGCATAAAGCGCAACAAAGTAATTGTAAAAAGGCAACTGAGAAGGAATTGGAAGCCAGAAGTATCTACAACGGCCTTACTAAAAGCCAATGCAGAATTTGTTAAGGCAGCGGATTTAGAAGAAGGAGACTTTATCGTTTATGTGGCTCCTACGGTTATTTCAGATGATCCGCAATTCGATGAAACAGCGCTAAAGATACTTGGCCTTTATCTCGCAGAAGGCTCTGTGAGTGCAAATAAGGCATTGCGTGGAATTAAAATGGTGTCATTCAGCTTTGGTAAGAGTAAGAAGGAGGGGATGCTGGCTAATGAATTAAATTCGCTCATAGAGGAGAAGGGTTGGAAATCAAGCATTTGCAGATCTAAAGATGGCTATTACATAGTAAGTTCGTACGCTAAAGAGCTCATAAGGCTTTGCGAAGATGATTGTGGGAGGGGCGCCAAGACAAAATTACTTTCACAAAAATTGATGAAACTGCCACCCTGGAAGCAAAAGATATTGCTGGACTACTACTGGAAGGGAGACGGTAGCGTTTACATTAGATTCGGCAAGAAACTCATGCGTGCGTCAACTGCTAGCAGATTTTTAGCATATCAGGTGCAGGAGATTCTTGCTAGGAACGGGATATTTGCAAATTTGAATGTCAGGAAGGGATCCGTGGATACAATTCTGGGAAGGAAAATCAAAAGAAGCGATCAGTACATAATAGAATACACAGAAGGAAAAGAGACGGGCGAAGTTAGAAGGAACGGCAAC
>JAJYVY010000016.1:0-11676 GCA_021791775.1 Microcaldota archaeon
CAGTCGCTTTCGGCACGCGGGTTTCCGCAGGCTATTGTGATTGTGCCAACCAGGGAGCTTGCGCTGCAGGTGAGCTCGGTTGCGCAGAAGCTGGGAAGCAGGACAAGGCTACGCACAGTAGTGGTTTACGGCGGGGCATCAATAAACATCCAGGTCCAGGCGCTTAGGCGAGGGGCAGACATAATAGTCGGCACACCGGGCAGGATCATAGACCTTGTTGAGAGGGGCGCGCTTAATTTGGGCAGGGTGAGCATATTCGTCCTTGACGAAGCGGACATGATGCTTGACATGGGGTTCATAGAAGACATAGAGAGGATAATGTCAATGGCTCCGCGCGACAGGCAGACGCTGCTGTTCTCAGCCACAATGCCGCGCGAGATATCCGACATTGCAAGGAGGCACATGAAGCATGATGCAGTAAGGCTTACTGTTGGTGCGGAGGAGGAGCTTACAGTGACTACGATAACCCATTACTTTTATATGGCAAATGGCAGGGCCAAGTTTTCGGCGCTGCTGGCATACATAGAGAAATTCAAGCCTCGAAAATGCATAATATTCACTTCTACGCAAAGGGAGTCTGAGTTCGTGCACAGGTTCCTTGTTGAGCGCGGATTCAATGCCATAGTGATGCACGGAGGGCTGACGCAGTCAAGGAGAGAAAGCTCGCTTCAGGCATTCAAGCAGAATTCAGCCTTCCTAATCTCCACAAACCTTGCATCAAGGGGTCTGGACATACCTGACATATCTGACATAATAAACTTCGATGCGCCTGATGACCCGCGCGTGTACGTGCACAGGGTAGGCAGGTCTGCAAGGATGGGCAAGGATGGAAGGGCATTCACGCTTTACAACTTTGACCAGAAGGGGCTTATGCAGGACACAAGCGTGATAGCAAACGTGAAGATGAATCATGTGGATCTTGACATAAACAAGTTCAGGGACATAAAGCTGCCGTTTGCAGAGGCTTCGCACCGCAGCTTCGGCGGAAGGGAAGGGGGAATGAGGCGCGGAGGGTCAGGAGGCTTCCATAGGGGAGGATTCCGCAGGGAAAGGGAAGGCGGATCTGGAGGCGAAGGGCAGCAAGAGCACAGGAGCGGCAGGTTCAATTACGTTGGCCGTGGATTTGGGGAAAGAAGGCACGGACGGGACCGGGGAAAAGGCGGCCACTATGACAGGCGCTGATACGCGTTTTGATTAATAGCTAATGGCTTTGCCAGTAATCTGCAGGTTGATAACGCTGCATAATTCGCGCGCCAAGACTTATTTTGGATTGCATCTGTAATTGCAGGCTGGCGCAAGGAGCTATTGCTATATGTTTGGCATGCGGCAAGGGATGCCATAGGCCGCACAATATTTCATGCCGTAGGCGGGGGGCGCCTCAAGAGCACGGCTGCGCTGCTTTTTTAAGCGAATTGGGCATTAATCAGCCGTAGCCGCCATATCCACTTCCGGATGACGCATTGGTAGTTGTTGGATAAGATGTTGGCGCTGCACTTGAGCTTGGAGATGCGGAGCTAGACGCTGAGTTTGCAGGCGCTGTTGCTGCTGGCCCTATCGTGTATATCCACATCACCGGCTTAGAGAGCTGCGTATTTACTATCGAAGCCGAAGTCGCATTGTAAGTCCAGGTGTTTTTTAGCACATATTTGCCTCCCGAGTATATTCCTGTTGAGGAGTTGAATGTGCCGCCTATGAACGCCCAGCTTCCCCAGTTGGCAGGGTAGGCTGCGGTTGTTATTATAGGCCTTGGCTTGCCTGTGGCATTGACAAAGGATATTGACGCGGATATCTGGCCGTTGACCTCATACGCGAATCCATACGCTGCAGTTGTGTTAGGCTCGTTTGGCGGCGAGCCTGTGCTTGCGTTGTTTATTGTGAACGTTGCTATTGTGAAGTTGTAATTTGATAGCAGGCTATTTCCTACAAGGGCATACGTGCCAGGAAGCACATCAGCTATTGTGGCTACGCCATCTGGGCCTAGCGCCTTTATCCTAGTGCCGTTTGCGGCGTTTACTTGCGCTGTGCTGCTGCGGTAAAGTGACAGTGAAGCTTCCTTTGGCGCCTGTGTTGTAGGCGTGCTTGTTACTGCATATTGCTGTGTTGTCTGCAGCGTTGAGGATGCAGAAGGCGCAGTTTGAGTGCTGCTTGGACGGCTCATAAGCACGGCCAGGGCTATTACTACAACTATTATCACAATTCCTGCTCCTATAATTTTTGGGTTTGTTTGCATTTTTACACCTTTATCATCTGCTGCGCTTAATTTTATGTTGCGCACAATTGGCAGTAACTTATCTTATATGGGCTCATCGTTTTTATAGATTGCGTAAGTTTTCGTTGACCGCGTTTAATGCGTCTGGGTTTCGTGTGCGGATGCCGACGGAAACGCTGCTGCTTGCAGTTGGGCGTTATGCGAAAGGAAGTTATTTATTACGTGTTAGGGTATCATATTTGGTAGCTATGCGCAGTAATAAGGCAACGCGCGTGAAACGAAAGAGAGCCCAAAGCGCGATGGAGTACCTGACCACATACGGCTGGGCCATACTAATAATCGCAATAATACTCGTCGCATTCTTCGCTCTTGGGGTATTCAACGGCAATGCATATTCGCCGAAGGCGCAGCCCGGATCATGCAGCATAACAAGGAACCAGTACGGCGGAGCCTCGGAATCCGGAGTGTGCACAAACGAGATACCGCAGTTCGTGGCGCAGTTCAACGGGCAGACCAGCTCCATAAATATGCCATCGCCTCTTACCGGAACGCTCAGCAGCGTTACAGTAAGTTTTTGGGTCAGCCCTTCAAGCGGTGCGCCTGGGATAGAATTGCCGTTCACTGATAAATGGGCGCAGCAGATAGCATGGACTGAGGGTTCGGTTGTAGGCAAGGCGGGGTCTGTGATTGGAGGTACAACTAACGGCGGCAATTGGGAATACTCGAACACTCTGCAGCCAGGCGCATGGTATTTTGTAGCGCTTACTGGCACCTCTGCTGGGGACATTTTGTATATAAATGGGCAGCAGGCTGCAAGCGACTCTGGCGCAGTATCCACAGGAAGCAATGCTATTTGGATAGGCAGCACAGGCGAAGCGAATGGAGGGCCTGGCTGCTGCAACTACGCATTCTCTGGCTCAGTGTCTAATGTCCAGGTTTACAATATCGCCTTGCCACAGAGCGAAATAGAAACGCTCTATCAGGAAGGCATAGGGGGCCCTCCGATAAACCTTCAGAGTATTGTGGGATGGTGGCCGCTCAACGGCAACGCGAATGACTATTCGGGATACGGTAACGATGGAACGCCTGCAAACGTAGTATATTCAAGCAACTGGTATTCAAGCTACACGCAACCATGAAAAATAAAGATTATGCCTGACCGGGCTTTTACTGCTAGGTCTGTTGTTTAGTGCCAAATGCGTAAATGCTCTGGCTTTGTATTTTGATTTGGTAAATCTACTTGAAAAGGCTCGACTCTTTTTGGCCTGGTGCTATTTTGTTGCTTGCTTCAACTTCTCGATAACTTCATCCCAGTTCGGCCTTTTTTGTGCAGGTATGTATGCATTTGCAGTCTTCGGAACATTTGTATTTGAAAGCGACTCTGCGAACTTTGTCTTATTTTTTATCCTGAATTCGCGGGGGTATAATTCATGCATCCAGTATAAATCATAGATATCTTTCCACTCCCTCCTTTCTTCAAATGCAGCTTCCTTCTGATTATTGAGTTCTATGAAATTGTACATTGGCGCAATTTTAGATACAGGTATAAAATCAGATGCGACTCGCCTCTTTTCTATTTTGTTTTTTATTCCAAATGAGATGTCAAGCCTGACTGCGTCTACGACGGTGCCAAACTTATATGCCATAAAGAAACCAATTGAATGTTTTGTGAAAAATTCCTTCTTGATTCCCCATCCAATCCGTTTGATGTGCCTTTTGACATCTCCCTCATCTAAATCGGTGTCGTAATCAAGATCCTCAGAAAACCTCTGATGGCCGCCCAGATAGCCTTTATTTATGGCCGTGCCACCCTTCAGGACAAACTTTTCCACACCCATGGATTCCATAAGCTCAAAAAGGAATGCCTCTTTGATCGCGAAATTCAAGCTTAATCCGTCTCTTGCTGCGTAATCACGCAATTCATCGACTTTGAAAGCTATTGTTGCCACCATGACAGAATAACCTCTTTGCCTATGTTGTCTATAATTTTCCACTCGGGTATATATGTACCACTGCGTTTCCCGCTAAGATATGCATTTGCTTTTATTTTTTGCCGGCAGAATGAGAGGGTTTTTGACTTTTCCTTATCGAGTTTTGGAAGAAGGGACAGCAGATAACCGAGTCTTTGAAAGGATGCGGAGCTTTCTGCGTCGCATAGTCGAATCAGTTTGCCGGAATCTATGTCTGCGTAGTACAGTACCTTTGCAAGCGTTGCAAAATTTGTTAATGATAAGTGCATTAGGGAATCACTGATTGCTTTCTCAGGCGAGGCTAGAGGGTAATCGCCTTTCTCTATGCCGTCATAATTGCGTGCCTTGAAATAAATGAATTCCATGTTCCCCATCTGTACTGATTTCCTAACGTTAGATGCGACAAAAACTGTAAAAGGAAATTCTTCGATCAGGTGATGGAGATAGAAGGCTGTGGAGAGGGATATATAGCCCGGGTACAGTTGGCATGCTACCCAGAACATGTCTGCATTTTTTGAAACATATGTGCCTTTAATCGGATTATATATTTCGCCGGATTTGACAAGCCTGTTGAGCGTGACCCGCAATGAATTCTCAGAAGTTAAAGAGAGACTTGCCAGAAGGGGAAAGTAGGTCAGCCTTGCCGAATCAACATATTCTTTTATCCTTGTTGTTAATTTCATAGTATATTAACTAAATGTTAATATATAAATATTTTTGCAAAAAGATCATTTTGAGATGCGAGGTAAGAGGTTTTTTAGGAACTTGGCAAACTCCATACTGACATCCTCCCACGAATAAATTCTGTGGGGTTCCTCTTGCTCTTGACTCTGTATCCGTCTTCATCTGTTGCCATCGGAGCGGGTTTCGGAACCTTTTTACTGGGTTTAAGGTCGCAGAGCATCCTTGCGTTGCCTCTTTGGAGGTATCAGTGCTCTCCTTGCATACATCCCTGTCTGTATGCAATCGGGATATGTCGTTATACCTGTTTCTTTGGATGGAAACAGACGCATTCCCAAATACGGATTTCGTGCCGTAGTGCATCTCATTTGGACATATCGCGGCTTTGTAGAAATGCTAATAGCCTATTAGAATTGTGAGACCCAGATGTTTCAAAAGTATGAAATATGCAGAGGCTTAATTGGCACAAAAGGATCCGATCAGAACGCGTAGAATAAAGGATTTCTACAAAGTCATTATTTATCCTAATACCACTCTATTATCTGCTTCCGAATATGATAAAGGTGAGAGAATCCGGAGGATATATTTATAGTAGGGGGCATGCGATGCAAAGGGCATCGCAGCCGCAATGATATGCACAGGTGAGGAAGCAATAAAAGAAAGGATAGATGCTCTCTCAAACAATCAAATTAAGAACAAGATCAAGTAACTTAAGGTATACGGAGACATATCTAAGGCTTTCTATATTGTGACATCCTCCCACGACTGAAGTCGTGGGCTTCCCTCGCCGCAAAGGCGATTCGGTAAACGCGACCATTCCTCTCGGAACCTTTCGTATGGGCTATGGCGAACAGAAACGCAGCCCATGGGCACCCGCTCATTATGCGTCCGCGCTATCCGCGCGCCTTCTGTTGAATCTTTATTGGATGTTTGCATTTATATACTTTCTCACGCCCCTAACCCACCATTGAAATGATGGGTTTGCGGGGCGAATCAATTATCAAAACAGATAAATCATACCTGCAGCACTGGAGGTGGCTTTGTTCATTTAGATTTTGGAAGCATTTCTGCCTCCTTCAGACCTTCAAAATCAGGATCTCCAGTTAAGACTTTTGCCTGCATACTTCTTGCAGAATACAGTACGAAGGCGTCACCTAGGCTAAAGTTTGGCCTCTCTTTCTTGGTAGAAGAATGAACTAACCCAACTTCTTTTGCGGAATCCTCATTGCTAAGAACAATCTTTGACAAAGAGGTGATTGCGCTAAATGCGACTTTTGGGTCTTTATGTTGCCTGTCAACTTTTGATACTACTTCTGCAACAGTGACAACACTTGTATAGATTTCGCCAGTCTTTATCTTGGCAGCCACCTTCTCGCCAGTAGTGCTTCCGTCAAGATATTCTATCCAGGCCCAGGAGTCTATAACGTATTTAGTGTTCATCTAATTCATCTTCCTTTGTAAAATGGCCTATTCCCTTCAAGGCGCCGAACCAGCTTTTCTTAACCTTCTCAACAGTAACCTTCACTGCCTCACCTTCCTTGATTCCCTCTTCCTTGACAATATCGTTAGGTATTGTTAGCACTAATGATCCTCCTAGTTTTCTTGCTCTTACGATCGCTTCTTCCATAATAAGTATAATGCAGCATAAGATATATAAATTTAACTATTAGTCTAATTTATTTAATATAGAGTTATACAAATGGTGGTGGATTTATATAACTCAATATAGTTCCCAATAGCCCATCTATCTCTAAGGCTTTTTATATCTTCAAGCCCTACAAAACATACCCACAGCACCGATCTCGCCGGAGGCTCCCAGCATAATAGTGCGATAGTTTAATAGTAGAATAGTGCCTCAGCTTGACTGGTTTGGATAGCTAAAAGATATGGTATTTGCGTCTGCCTTGAAGGTCTATTCGACATTCAGCTTAAGGAGATTTATGTCAGATATGCGAACCGCAAAGGAAAATGGGCTTATAAACAGAGTTTCTTCTTATAGTTCGGTAAGCAATTACATGAGAAGTGAGAAACCAACGTCGGTCTTGCAGTATCTTATCTCCCTGTCAGCCATGTCGCTTAAGAGTGTGGAAACGAAATTCGCAATCGATAGCACAGGTTTCAGAACAACAAAGTTCAACGACTATTGCAGAGAAAAACATAAGACAGCACAGTATCATAACTGGGTTAAAGCTCATATTTGTACGGGGGTTAAGACAAATATTGTCACTGGTGTCGAAGTTCTTGAAGGTCACAGTGCGGATAATTTACAATTCATAATACTTGCAGAAAAAACACGTGTAGCTGGCTTCAAGATAAAAGAAATGTCAGCAGATAAAGCGTATTCAGGAAGGAAGAATCTTGCATATATAAACAGCGCTGGTGGCGTGCCCTTTATTCCTTTTAAGAACAACACAACAGGCCACCTGAGGGGAGAAGGAGGACATATTTGGAGGAAGATGTATAATTTCTTTACATTTAGAAGAGAGGAATTCTTGCAGCATTATCATCTAAGGTCAAATATAGAAAGCACGAATAATATGATAAAAGCAAAATTCACCTATTTAGTGCGGAGCAAAGATAAGACGGCCCAGATTAACGAGGTGCTTTTGAAAGTTTTATGCCATAACCTCGTTGTTCTTATTCAGGAAACACATGAATTAGGAATAGAACCAAATTTCTTTACTACCCCCTCATCTTCATAAGTACTTTATTGTAGAGTTTATCGAGGCCAAGTGATGACATTTGTATTCCTTTCTCATCCAAAAATACTTTAATCGTAGATTTCTTAAGATACGTTTTACCCGAAATACCTTGTTTTGTAGACCACTCAACACATTCTACTGCCAATGAATCTATTTGATTGTCCTCTGCTTTATGAATTATGTCTAAGAAATGCCTATCTACAATGTACTCTGTCTTTTCCGTTTTTATTTTGAGTTTTGGTTCCAAAGACCATGCATCGATGTCATATTCTGTCCAAAATTGGCTTTTTAGGTTATTAAGTAAATTTTCGCTCATCTCTTCTCCGAGTTCACTACGTTCCTTATCAATAAAATCAATCATGCTAACTGCAATATCCTTTGCAGGTTTACCCAAAAGTTTTTTAGCATCTTTAATCTCGCCACCAAGGTCTATTCCATTAGCACGCTCTAATTCTTTTTCATACCAAGGAGCAGAAGCACTGAAACTGTGTAGAACTCCATCATAAATGAAGCCCAAGTCAATTGCAGCAATTTTATCTTCCTTAGTTTCTCCAAACGCTTCTGAATAATAAATTACTTTGATACATAATTTCTCAGCTATCTTCAAGAAATCTTTATATTCACCACCGCCAAAGCCTATCGATTGTTTAGACATTTTGACAAGGTCGTCACCATCTACTTCATAAAGTATAAGTTTGTCTTTACAATACTTGGAAAGCTCTTCTTTTAGGTCTTCCATTTCTCCCATAGCCTCATTACTCAGCAAAGCTTTATAGAAATAACTTTTTAAACAGATTCAAGACTTTTTAAACAGTTTCTGACTTCTTAAACAAAGCAGGCATACATAGGTTAAAGGAGTTATCTGGTTTTGCAATACCACCGCCAATATAGCAGGCGACTAATATCGTGGTAGAATAAGAAAGGCTCTGAATTCGAATGTTGATCCCCTACTTTTCAATGGCTAACCTTATCGCATCGCCACAAGTCTCTGCGCCAAGCAATTTGATAGACTTTCCTCTATCAAGGTAACCATTCACTAGTTTATCATAAAATTGATCATAGCCTTTCATAATTATGCATTTCTTCTTGTTTCTATAAGCAAAGCAGAGTTCTGCTAAAGTTCCTGCCCCGCCAGGAATGAATATTATTGCATCGCAGCCGAGAAGACCTGCAAAGATGAAGCTACCCGCATCAATATCAGTTATTATCTCGATGTCTACATACCGATTTGATGCATTTCTGATTCTTCCAGGACTGCCTACCGTAATGCCCCCTGCCTCTTTTGCACCCTTAGATGCGGCTAACATAACGCCGCCGCATCCCCCGGTAAGCAATATTGCATTATTTTTTGCGATAAGCTTACCCAGTTGCTCTGCGGTTTCGGCCATCCTTTTCTTCATTTCATCTTCTTCTGGATACTCACTTTCGTCAGGCCCCATAACTCCGATTTGTATTTTTTTATCCATCGTATCACCTATCTTGGGACTGCCTTTTCACAAACGCATCGGGGTCGCTATAAAGTAATCTCATTTCTTCAACGTCCCCAGCGGGCCTGCGTAAGAATCTTCCCAAATCTTCCATAGCTTCTTCCTTTGCATATTTCTGTATAAAGTAGTCCAGGCTTTCTTTGGTTCTTGTTTTCAAAAGCACATACCGCAATGATAGTATCGCAGGGAATCCGGCAGCACCATTGACAATCTGTGATGCATAAACAGTATCAATGCAATTAACCGAGCTACCGGAACTTGACCTCCAGATGTTCCTGGTGTCACCACTTATGACCAATGCAGATGCGGATACGCTGTCATTGCGGAGATAAAGGCTGGATCTGTACATCGTCTGCCCGCTAGCTATCACATCGTCAATTAAGAGAGGGGTTACACGACCGCTTAAATCAGGGTCTCCAGATACAGTACATGTTATCTTAGGCCGCTTCTGTCCTGCTACAAACAGGTATTTGCGTTCAACATTCAACATTTTAAATGGCAGATCTAATCCATTCCTTGCAAGTAGAGTGTACGTAAGTACCCCGCCATAACCTATAGTTACTGCTTCGACTGCTGCTCGCGGAATCAGACCGGCCAGTTGGCTGGCAAGCGCCTGTCCATCCAAAACCACTGGAGGATCCCTAAGCATCTTTGTTAGGATGTCTACCCTCGCCCTATCCACACCGAATGGTGTCACATCATCCAACAAAAATAACTTGCTGGTCACAGGTTCATTCTCACTTACAAGCCTTTCTGCAATGGGGTCGGCCACCGTTTGTTATTTTAGTCATTCAATTCACCTCTATTAGTGCTGATTCTCATTATTCTAACGATCAGGCTCCCGACATTTGTAGGCTCGGCCGGATTTGAATTTCCGAAGCGCAATATACCGAGTTGCCTTAGTGTCTTTGCACTACTTTTCAATGTGGATAATGGTATCCGTTGTTCAACTGAAATGCGAAGAAGGAGGGGGGTTATTAGCTCTGCTTTCTTGCTTGCTTCAAGAAGGATAAGCACCTGATTCTCTGTAAGTACCTCTGAAATAAGTACGCCTAGCTTAGCGAGTTCGCCAATTTGAATCTGGGAAGCACTAACCTTAGCCTTCCCATCTCGTGTTGGACCGGCATCGCCATCTTCTCACTTTTATTACAAATTTCTTGTAACTGCACTGGTATATAATAATACAGGGTGAAGATAATCGACCTTTTATAAATATTTGTGATACGAAATTTGCCTAGGAGATAGAAGCCTATATTTTGTCTATCTCTGTACATGGCAGAGGATAGCCGGAGGCAAATTTCGGTAAAGCTTGTAAGTACGAGTTTGCCGTATCCGGAAAATCAGAAAATTTTAGAATCCTATGCCTGATGTATAAAGAGTATTGCTGGACACCCTTTCATAAATACCTTACAGAAATATTTTTGACTTATATGAACTCGGCAGGACTTGGCCGGAGTCAATTTGCATTCGGTTTATAAGCATGTGCCCTGTAGTTATAGCATGCAGGATCTTGATGATGCGATAGACGCCCTGGAGGCTGCCGAGGCAAAGGAAAGGGGTGCTTTCGCATCTGGTGGTGGCAGGGAAAAGATACTTGTAGGCACTGTCGAGCAGTTCTTTGACAGGATTAATGTTGCCGCGGTGAAACTTAGCGGCAGGCTTGCAGTTGGCGATATCGTAGAGATAGGGGATGACGAGGAAGCGATAAGACAGAGAGTCTCCAGCATGCAGATCGACAGGGCTGACGTCGTCGAAGCGGGCGAGGGAGACGACGTGGGCATAAAGGTGAGGTGTCCGGTACCAGTTGGGAGCGGCGTATTTGTGATCAGATGACAGTTATGAAAATCCTCTTCGCCCAAGTACTATAAGCTTGGGGAACTTCATCCTGAAGTACATGTATATGCGCATTGAATCGCGAAGCATGAAGTAGGATATGAATGCTATCACGAAGACTACCATCGCAGTCATGCCAAGGTAGATAGGGGAGAGGAGTCCTGCAGTTACTGCGGAGCTGACTATTATCAAGGTAAGCTCCCCTCTAGGCATCATCCCTAGGGATGTAAATAGGGAAATTCTCGAAGAACGGTACGCGGCGAAACTTCCAAGATACACCCCTATAAACTTGACTATCAGGACGAATGGGATGAGCAGCAACAGCACAAGATAGTTGGCGTTATGCAGCGTAGCGCTGAGCCCTGCGGTCAGGAAGAAGAATGCTATGAATATATATGAGAATTTGCGCAGATCGTTATCTAGGGTCTTCCACTTGTCCTTCCATGAGCTCACTATGCTCCCGCACAGATATGCCCCGAAAGAGGTTGAGAGATTCAGTATGCCTGAGAGGGATACCATTAGTAGCAGCAGTCCGAATGCAAGCATAAGCACATCCTCTTCCCTTATACTGTACCTGAATAGGAACTTGTTGAAGAAGACATAGAACGCGTACGAGATGCCTATGAAGAGAACAAGCGAGATTGCCAGCGATTCAAGAGCTGCACGAAACGGCTGGCCGCCCGCAGTCGACAGTGAGTTTATTATAGTGAACACGAATACCGTAAGCAGGTCCTCTACTACGCTTATCTTCACTACCAGCGGCACATCGACCTTCTTGTATAGGTTCAGCTCCT
>JAJYVY010000016.1:11686-15608 GCA_021791775.1 Microcaldota archaeon
GTAATCCCTGTGCTTGTTATAGAGAATGCGAGGGCGAGGAGCAGTGCGACGAATGCTGGAAGCCAGATCGCGAAGACGACGAAGATTATCGACATCGATATCGCCAGCTCGATCAGTGCTACCCCCATCTCCTTCACCATTCCAGACCGCAGCAGTTTGTATATAGAGAACTCGGTGCCTATTGCGAAGAGAAGCAGTATGCTGCCCAGCTGGCCGAGAAAGGAGACTATCTCATTCTGCCGCAGGAAGCCGTAGGTGCCTATTACCAGCCCCATGAGCAGGAAAATCACAAGAGGAGGTATTTTGAACTTCAGTGCTATGATGCTGCCCAATCCGAGAGCAAACACCGTAACAGCGAGGGGAAGAAGGTCGACCATGCTTATAACTTTCAGGTAAGATTAATAAATCAGGGCAAATAGTGGAAGTACGCGCAGAAGGCCAGATCGCAGCAGATACCATCAGCAATAAAAGGCAGCTATGGCCTATCTCATTCCAGGTTGAGCACGTGAGCAAGAGGATACACGACAACTTCTCGAGAATACATGAGATATACGGTCCAATGAACCACATCCTGAGTTTTGGCGTGGACACGCTGTGGAGGAGTGATGCTGCCAGGGAAATAGTCTCCTACAGGCCGGGAAGGATACTGGATGTGGCTACGGGAACCGGCGATCTGGCTATGAGCATCTGGAAGGAGGCGCTGAGAGCTGGCGTTTCTACGAAGATAGTCGGCATAGACTTCAACAGCAGTATGCTCGAGGTAGCAAGAGAGCGCATAAAGAGGCATAGGATGGATGGCATTACTGTACGGCAGATGAATGCATTGAAGCTCGGCTATGACAGGGGCTCGTTTGACCTGGTAACCTCGGGCTTTGCAATACGGAATTTTGATGATGTAGATGCATTCCTCAAAGGCGCAGGCAGGGTGCTATGTCCCGGAGGGAAGCTGGTCCTGCTGGACATGGCGATGCCTGACGGCGGCGTGCAGCGTGCTGCATTCGGCCTCTACGCCCCGGTGATGAGGATGATTGGCAGGCTCGTCGACAAGGAGGCATATGATTGGTTGGTAGACAGCATAGAGCAGTTCGACAAGAAGAAGTTCGTGTCCAGGATCAGAGGGGCTGGCTTCAAGGACGTACGCATGCGCCAGCTCGCCAGCGGCATAGCCTATATAGTTACCGCTTCAAGATAGCTGCAGGGTCAACGCGTATGAACCCTGCGTAATCGGCCATTGTGGACCTTATCCTGCCGGCATCCATCCTGTTTATGGCCCTGTCTATATAGAAATTATTGAGCCTGATCGCCCTTGTCAGCGCCGAAGTCTGCCCCATGTCTGACTGCCTCATTATAGTTGTTACTATGTTAGGCCTAAAGCCATCGCCAGAGGAACCTTTTCCATGGGCTGCGTAGTCCAGTATGTCATCCCTGATCTGGAACGCTATCCCCAGATCCCTGCCCATGTTGTACATCCTTCCGGCAAGCGGGCTGCCCTTGTAGACCGCCGCTATGTTGCAGCACGTGCCTATGAGCGACGCACTCTTCAATGCCGCTATGTTCGTGTACTCCCTTACATTAGGCACCTTCTTCCTCTTCTGGTAGCCGTAATCGATGGTCTCTCCGGCGCACATCTCCATTGTGGACCTGGTTATCGCCTGCATCACTTTGGCACCGTACTCTGATGAAAGCGCTATGGCCTTTGAGATCAGCGCATCCCCGGCCAGTATCGCAGCCTCCTGCCCATACTTGACATGGACTGCTGCGGCGTCCCTTCTCTTCATGTCTCCGTCTATTATGTCATCGTGTATCAGTGACGAGACGTGAAGCAGTTCAGCTGCAATGGCAAGATTGACGAAGTGCGACGGCCTCTCCCCTAGGACATAAGCGCCAACGAATATCAATCCGGGCCTGAGGAGCTTGCCCTTCTTTTTGAGGAGGTGCATCGACGGGTCGTACAGATCCCTGCTCAGGAACTCGTCAATCCTTAATCTCCTCATGCCCAGCTCCGCCTTTAACAAGCATGACGCGACTGAGGCAGGCAATTTTATGCTTGTGATCGCCTTAGTCTTCATCTAACCTCCATTGATATTGATAGCTATACTGCAAACCTTATATATGCATGGCAGCCGTTTCACTTTTTGAATAGGTTCTTGCTTATTTCAGAGGCTGCTATGAATGACGGATTTACGATGCTGCTGGTCACGTGAAGGCTCCGTATGTGCCTCTCCGCCTCCTCCGAGGGCGCTATCACTATTATAGACTTATCCTTTGCAAGCTCCTTTGCGACCAGTAGCACATATATGGTCCTTGAGCTGTCCTTCACGTCTATGACTATCGATCTTGCCTTGTCGAGCTGGAAGCGCTGCATGTCGGTGTCTGATGTGGCATCGGCTACATACGACATGTAGTTGTTGTTGTAGCGCAGCTTGTCCGCCTTCACCTTGTCTGATGTGATGATTATGAACCGCTCCTTGTTCTCCTTAAGCCTCTCAGCAAGGTAGAGGTTAGTCGTGTTAGTGCCTATGAGCACGACGTGATCCCCAAAAAGCTTGCTTTCAGCCCTACCTATTCTCCCGCTTAGTGTTTCTATTCTACCAGTCAAAAACTCACCGCTTATGGTGACCGCGGCGCTGAAGAAGACACCGAGGCCTCCGAGTATGAGCGTGATTATGAATATCTTTGCTATCTGTGTGGAGGGGGTTATGTCACCGTATCCGACAGTGGATATCGTGGTTATAGTGAAGTACGCAGCAGTAATTATGCCATTGCTCTTTGGATTGAATCCGTTAAAGTCCCCAGCCTTTCCAAGGACGTAGGTTCCGGTTATGCCATATGCGAGCACAAACGCTACCGCAATCACATATACAGTTATTCTTACAGATGCCGTGGCCATTCTGCCCCACTTGCAATACATCAGCATTTCTAATTTATATGCTTTTGTGGCGCGCGGTGCAGTTCCAGATACTGTGCTACCCGATGCGATCTGCCCTGCAATGCGATTCAAATGCACTTCCTATCCGGGCTACCTGGTTTTTTGTCGGCTCGAAGCCTGCTGCGGCGGCATTTTCCATTGCATGGTCCCTGCTTGCCGCCTTTGGGATCGCAACCACAGGCGCCTTGCTTATCAGCCAGTTCAGGGCTACCTGCGCCGGGGTGACACCGTACTTGTTGCCTATCTCTGCCAGCAGCCTCAACTGCGCCTTGTACCTGCCATCGAACATCTCACCGCGTGCAAACGGGCTGTATGCGATTAGCGTTATCCCCTCCTTGCGGCAGTAATCCAGCAGCTCATCCTCTATACCTCTGGACAGGAGATTGTACTCAACCTGGTTAGAGACGATCTCGTTCGACTTCAGTGCATGCTGGGCCTCGATTGTCTGGTCCACGGAAAAATTGCTGATGCCAATGTACCTTATCTTGCCGTCACTGACAAGCTCTTCCATTGCGCCCATGGTCTCTTCTATTGGTATTGAAGGGTTGGGCCAGTGCAGCTGGTAGAGGTCTATCCTCTTTACCCCAAGTTTCTTAAGACTCTGGTCGCATGCTTTTATCACTGCATCATGACTGAAATGGCTGGGGGACACCTTTGTTGCGATAAATACATCCTCACCTAGTGCCGCCTCTCTGACAACCGGCTCCGACCCGTACATCTCCGCCGTGTCAATGAATCTCATGCCTGCCTCAATCCCTGCCTTGAGAGCGAGGATATCGGCTGCCATCTCATGTCCCATCTTCCACGTTCCCTGCCCTATAGCAGGTATCTCCTCTCCTGTCCTGCCCAACTTCTTGGTACGCATAGTGACATCCTCCAACGACTAAAGGTCGTTGGCTTCCCCTGCATTTGCAGGGTCTGTTCTCAGTTCTTCGAGTCCGTTTGCATTCCCTGTTGAAATGTATTGGCGGTTCTCTCCCTGAGCGTGACTTC
>JAJYVY010000017.1 GCA_021791775.1 Microcaldota archaeon
GCTGGTTGTTGCACACTTCAATGCTGCCTCTTAGTGTGCCTCCTGAACAGGTAGTATATCAGGTATACGACCACAGCGAATGCAGCAATGCCGAACAGCACAACAACCGCGCTCTTTGCCGACAGCAGGTAGTAGCCATACGCCATCAGCACTGCATCCCAGATGAATGTCCCTGCAATCGAATAGGTGAAGAATCTCTTTGCGTTCATCTTTGCGAATCCTGCGGGGAAACTCATGAAAGTCCTTGCTACGGGCACGAGCCTGGATATGAAGACCGCAGCGCTGCCATTCCTTGCAAACCACGCATCGAACCTGTCAAGCGACTCCTTGCTTATGTGGAACATGCGCAGGTGCCGGTATACCACATCCTTGCCCAGCAAGTATCCTATGTAGTAGTCTATTGCCAAGCCGCCTATGCTGCCGAGGAGTCCGGCTATCAGTGCGGGATAGAACCTAAGCAGGTGCTGATGCGCGAAAAGACCGGCAAGCGGCATCACCACCTCGCTGGGCACAGGCAGGGATGAGCCCTCCATGAGCATCAGGCCGAAAATGGCGGCGTAACCGTAGCTCGTGACCAGGCTCGATATGGCAGTGTAGGATGATGTGAAGACCGATGTGACAGCTGATATTATGCTAAAGATCATGAAAGCCCAGCTATCCTTTTATTAACAGGGATTAAATACTTTCTGCAGATGCTTTAGGTGAAGAGATGAAAATCCTGAAGTTCTATGAAACGAGTGGCACGCTGAAGCTCAGGCTTGACACACTGGAAGACTTGTGGGCGGTCCAGAGGATAATATTCGAGAACGACTATGTAAAATCCGAGAGCATGCGGCGTTTTAGGGGGAACGAAAATGACACGGGAGAGCTGAAGGAGGTTGTTATAAAGCTGAAAGTGGAGAAGACCGAGCTCGACAAGGCGGCCAACCATCTCAGGATAATCGGCAAAATAACAGAGGGGAAACCGCTGGAATACATAAAGCTAAACAGCTACCATACGCTTAGCATCGCGCCTGGCGACGTGATAGAAATAACAAAGGAGGAATGGCACGATTACCTGGTTCAGGTGATAAAGAACGCGGTGAAGGACTCGAGAAGGCCGAGGCTTGGGATAATCCTGGCAGACGAAGAGAAGGCGCTTGTGGCTTACCTATATGGCTATGGCATAGAATTCAAGAAAGAGGTATACAGCCACCTGAGCAAGAGGATGGGCCAGAAGGAATTCACCGAGCAGCAGAACAAGTATTTCGAAGAATTGCTTGGCATTGCGCGCAACATGGAGATGGATGTGGTTGTCATTGCAGGTCCCGGCTTCACGAAAGACGACATAAAGAAGTATGCCGAGGAGAAGGGAATGATGAAGAAGATGGACAAAAGGGTATTCTTCTTCAAGGCGAGCACTGTCGAGAGGTCAGGAGTATACGAGCTGATAGGGGGGAGGGAGGTGGAGCAGCTTCTGGAGGGCGACAGGATAAGGCGGGAATTCAGGCTTATGGGAGAATTCCTTGAGGGATTGGGACATGGGAGGTCTCATTCAGGCATAAATGACGTAGCTGAGGCGCTGAAGAGCTACGATGCGGAGATAGTGCTGGTGAACGACAGCGTGCTGGGCAGGAAAGAAATAAAGGAGGTGCTTGCCGAGGCGGAGAAAGGAAAGATAAAAATAGAGATATTCAATGCGAATGACGAGGCAGGGATGCAGCTTCATTCGTTCAATGACATCGCTTGCATGTGAACCCAAAACCGTTTGAAGGCGTACCCATGCTCAAAAAGCAAAGGAATTTAAGGTTTGTTTTGGATGCTTATTTGAATTGGTGAAAACATGCCAGACCCAAAAGATAAAGATGGAGGAGACACTCCAAGTGGTGGAGGAGGAGACAGATAAATAGCCTGACTTTGTGAACTTTGAATCTTTCAGAATTGGAGGCTATGGACCATAGTCTTCCTGTTTCTTCTGTTCCTTTTTATATAAAGCTATTAATCTTTCATACTGGCTAGAGTACGTTTCATCGAATTTCCTGTAAGGGACATGGCCCAGAAGCACCTCCGTAATGATTAATTGGTATACATTTATGCCATAAACGACCTTAGTAAGCTCTTCTACAACCATACCTGCATCTCCCTCGCTGAAGACAGGCATGATAAATATTACCCCTTCGGGCATATTGATGTCTCCAGTCAAAGCGAATCTATCAGTATATGCTGTGCTCCTCTCTTCCAATATGTACTCTAAAAATCTTTCTCTGGAGTTCCAGAACGCCTTCTGATTTTTTATCTCTATTATTATTACTGCATTATACTTTATCCTGAGCTTTCCACATGTTATCGAGACTCTTTTGATTATGTCTTTTTCTTTTAGCCTGTCATATGCATGCTTTGCGCTCCCTTTCGCCAGGTTGCCTTTTCTTTCCATCTCTGCAAATGGCGCTGCGCCATTATTGTTCAGTTCCTTCAAAACCCAGTATTCGCTTTTCAATAGCTGCGATTCTGCTGGCCTGGGGCTTTCCCTTGTCCTGCTCCATACCTTTTCACGCAAAACCTCGAATATTTCATCCCTTAGAGGGATGAATCCTTTTGTTGCGTTAAAATTGGTTGCATACCATCTAGATGTGATATTTACCAGTGAGTCCAGGTTCCTTACCCTGCCGAGTATTATTGAAAAATCATTATTGCTTTCAGCTACTATGTGCAGTATCATGTCATATTTCCCATTCGTAAATGCTGCAAACTGTATTTGAGGTATCTTACTGAGGTCCGCCTTTACCTTTTCCGGATTTGGTTTCCTTTCAAAAAATTTTACAAATACTAAAAAATCGATAAATCCTAACTTCTCTAGTTTTATGTGAGGGATGTACCTTATCCCTAATTCCTTCTCCATCCTTGCGATTCTATTCTCCACTCGTTTTTCCTCTACACCAAGTTTTCTTGCCATGAATGAGGTGGGCATTCTCCCGTTCATGGTGAGATTCTTGAGTATTTTCATGTCCAGCTCCGTATAATGGTCTCCTGACTCTGTTTCGTATGCCCGCCCTTCGTCTATTTGCGGCATCACCACCTTGCCGCCGTGCGCCAGTATTACCGCTTTTGCAACCTCTATCTCATTTTCGGGGTTTTTTATGCCTTTGACTACAAATACGCCTATCGGGGTTATCTTGCCCAGGTATTCCGTTTCTACGATCTCTGTTTTGTTCAGCTCCTTGTTTCTTTTCGATATTTGCTTGTACACATAGTAATGGTCATTTATTCTCCTAAGCACTATCGGAAATGCATAATTCCTCCTTAGCTCGCTAAACTTGCTGCGAACCGGCTCGGGAACCTCTTTCATCATGATATAATTTATTATGATTAGATATTTAATAGCATGTTATTTTGATGCTCTTTTATTTTAATCAGGGGGAGATTTGTGATGTTCTTGATGCATTTTAAAAATTTCCCTAAAGAAAAGGAGCTGCGAAACGTCTTAGGCTATAAATAAAATAAAACTCATAAATATGACCATTGTGGTGGGATGGGCCAGAAGAACAGTTGCAAGAATAGGGAATATGTGCAGCTAAATTATCACGACTCCCTTGTCTACCCCTTGAAAAAAAGAGATGGTTCCTCCCAGAATATAAAGATACATCTTAACTGGCTTTCTTTTTTGGCACCCAACCCACCACAAGCCCCCATATCTCATCCTAAGAACCTATCAGTGAAGGCGATTGTTTTTACAGATAAAAATTTACAATGATTTAATGCATATAAGAAACCGCTCTGGCAAACGGGCGCTACATCGCTTCTATCTCGTGTCGCCCAAATCTGATTCTGGCAATGCGTATGAACTTGCCGAAACGCTTCTGTCATTGGGCCATGTTGAAGAGGTATTCATGACAGAAGGCAAGTACGGATACATTGTTAAGGCGAAGCATTCTGAAGGCGCTGCGTCCGGCAAAGCTGATCCGGTACGGAAGCGCCTATCAAGGCTTGGCTTCGGATGCAATGAAGCGGTAAGTTACTACAACTGCAAGAGACAGGCATAAATGAATCATATCCTCTTCTTTGGTGTGGCCTCTTTCGCATCTCCTTTCGCGCTCAGATTTACAGAGGTAATGGCAAATGTATAAGAGCGTATTTGCCGCGTGTCGTTTTGCACAGAAGATTTAAATATGATTATTGCATTCTATTTTTGTAAATGGGAATGGAAATGCAATTGCAAACGCTGCAGATATGGAAGCAGACTTCTTTTAAGGGCAGCGGCAGCGTCATATCATATAATTGCATCAATATGCCTCCAACCCATTTGGATGCATAAAAACATCATAAATTTCTGGGGTGTTTTGTATGGTCCAAATGGAATCTATTGCTAGGCTAGGCCTTGACGATATGCTCACTAGGAGAGAGCAGCTCGTCATACTCGAAATAGGCGATGACAGCATAGCCAGCGCATCAAGCTTCGTAGACTACCTCTGCGAGAGCTACGCGATATCGAAAAGCTCGATCTGGTACATACTGAAAAGGCTGAAAGAAAAGGAGATACTGGATTTCGCAAGCAGGAACGAGCCGGGCAAAAGCCTCACTCTAACAAAGGGCGGGGCTGAGAAGCTGCGTTTGGTAGAGAAAAACAGGAGCGAGATACTGAACTACTTCGGCAGCGAATCCACTGCGAGGATAGGGGCAACATATAGGAGAAGGGAGCTGTGGGGGGGAATATAGCGTCACGGATGGAAGGGGGGCCAGCTTGCTGGCCCCCTAATCAGGATCAGATAGCACCTTCGCTCTTCAGCATCTTTACTTTTCTTCTTGTTCCTCCTCTTGCAGAGTAATTGCCAGGAGTTCCGTCGCTCCTCACTACCCTATGGCACGGTATCCTGGGGGCAAACGGATTCTTCTTGAGCGCTGTGCCCACGGCCCTATATGCTTTTGGCCTGCCTGACATGCTTGCCAGCTGCTTGTACGTTACGGTTCTCCCTTTTGGTATCTTCATCGTATTGAGCAGCACCCTTATCTGGAAGCCGGTCAATCCTTTCTCCTCTAGCTTTCTGCTCATCCCGCTGCGCATGTTGCTCAATACTATTGCCACATCGTATTAATAATTTTTGCGGGGAATAATTAATGTGCTGCAATGAAACGAAGGGCTTCTTCAAAGAATGCGATGAAGGTATGGCTTGACGGCAAAATCATCAACTACAAAGATGCAAAGGTGCCGATACTCACCCACTCCCTTCAGTACGGCAGCGGCATATTCGAAGGGTTGCGGGCTTACAGGACAGAGAAGGGCACTGCGATTTTCCGATTGGACGACCACATGAAGAGATTCATGCAATCGGCGAAGATATACTCGATGGGCGTAAATTACACTGAGAAAGAGCTGCGGAAGGCGGTTGTGGAGGTTGTTAGGGCGAACAAACTCGAATCGTGCTACATACGCCCTTTCATTTTCTACAATACAACCAATATCGGGGTTGGCGCGTTCGGCGGCGCCACCAGCGTTTTCATAGCGGCATTGCCTTTTGGAGCATATTACGGCGCTGGCAAAGAGAAAGGAATACGGTGCAAAATATCGTCATGGAGAAGAATAAACTCCAGCATACTGCCTGTAGAAGCAAAAGCATCGGGCAACTATATAAACTCGATAATAGCAAACAACGAAGCTAAATCATCGGGATTTGACGAGACGATATTGCTCTCCATCGAAGGGCATGTAGCGGAGGGCGCTGCAGAGAATATGTTCCTTGTGCGGTCCAGCAGCCTGATAACGCCGGATGCCAGCGCGGACATCCTTATGGGAGTAACAAGAGATTCGATAATAAAGATCGCGCAGAGCATAGGGCTGATAGTACAGGAGAGAGAAACCCACAAGGAAGAGCTTTACTCGGCCGACGAGGTATTTTTCTGCGGCACTGCGGCTGAGATAACGCCGGTTGTCAATATAGACGGCATAAGCATAGGCAACGGCAGACCCGGGCCCATAACGAAGCTGCTGTCTGATAAATATACAGAGGTAGTGATGGGCAAGAATAAGGAGTTTGAAGACTGGCTGACTTACGTGTAGTCACAAGGCAGATGCATGACATCCTCCCACGACTGAAGTCGCGGGCTTCCAATGGCGGCATTTTGATCGGTCATCTTGAACCACCAAGGGAAACGGGCTACAGTAAAGGCTAAATATCCTTGGAGCTATCGTTATCATAAGTGGAAACGTGGCAAGCGGATTCAAGAGCGGGCAAGTTAAGCTGGACGTAATACAGCCCATATTCATGATAGGGAATATCTCTACTGTGCATCGTGTTGTGCTTGGAGAGAGTGAAATCCATACCTTTGGGCTGGTACGGGATAACAGGCACATATTCATGCTTACCGCCAAGCTAGGGGAAGGTATTGTTGAAGGGATAGTAAGCAGGCGTCACGATCCGGTAATAAGAGCGGCCGTACATGTCCCAAGCGAAGAGCTTGCTGCCATCCATTCGAAGATGCAGGCTGGCGCAAGGATGTTTGGGAAAAAAGGGGCCAAATCCGCGCTATTGGACCTGCTAAGGGGTTCAGAAAGAAGGTTTATGGAGCTAGAGGCAACAGAGCCGGATATCTTCCACCCGGACGTGAGGATGAGCATTTATATCAGGAGAATGGCTAGTGATGTGGAGAGCGGATTCTTAAGAAGAGTCAAAGCCTAACTCCTGGAGGGCAAGAGGGGGTTGGCAAAACAATCCATAACAAAGGAAGTCCTCCTTTATCCGTTTATAGATTACTACAGTCCGGATTTTCTCCTAGAAGAGTTGGCAGAGCATGAAGGAAGACTGATAGGCTTGGCTATCAGAAAGCTTTAGGCATTATCACAAAGAAGCTGAAGATCGTGCATCGCGATGCTTATATCCAATACCTGACTGATGCAAATCCGGCCCAAAAGTCAAAATATTCATTGGGTGGTTTTATCTTTATAACAGCCATCCATGAAATCGGTTGAGGTTTTTATCAGAAAAGTTTCAGCTTGCTTGTAAATATGTCTATCTCGTCGCTTTTCCATGGACCTATCCCTAGCGCGGTTATAGTGCCGGGGGGCAACTGCGTCAGACCGGCGTCATTGACGAGCGCGCATGGGACCTTCTTGAACTTGAATGCCTCATAAAGCTTCCTTATGGATTCCTCATCAGGCAGTTTCAGCACTATTTTCTTCTGCCCCGATTCTACCCATTCTTTTGCTACGAGATTGTTGATGCGCTCCGCTTCCATGTAGCTGAGCACAGACGCGTGCGCCCCCTGAGCTACCGTCTTCCCTTTGCCCATGTCTAGGTCTGCACGTATTATTATGACCTGCTTCACCTCGTCAGGAATGCTTGCGCTTGGTGCCATAAGCAGATTTTGCAACGAGGCTTTTTATTCTGATTGGTTGATCAGGAATCCAGCTGCCCTCCATCCATGCGCGCCACTATCTTTGGTATCTCGCCCCAGTTTTCCGCCATCTTTATTTTTGGGTTGATGGCAGACAAAATGTTGCCAGGGCCCCTGTTGTATCTCTTCCGCAACAGGATGACCCTGACTCCCGCCCTTGCCGCTTCTCCTGCCACCCATGGATCGTCTTCAATAAGTATTGCATTGTGCCTCAGCGCAATCGCTATCTTTTGCCTGTTGGTAACGACGTGCACTTCCGCATTTTTTATGCCGTCTTTCTTGAGCAGCTCTTCGAGCTCCTCTTTTTTGTAAAGCGGGTTGGCTGTGCCCAGCAATATGGCGTGGCCCTCATCGCCGTGGCGCAGCATGAACCTTGCCGCTTGGGGGTCTAGAAGAAGCTCCTCGCCGTCCTTCCTTATGAGCTTCGCTGATGTGCTGAGGAAGTTTCTAAATGCATTATATAGGAACGCGTCGAAAGTCGCGCCTGCCCAGCTTTCGGATTCGGAGAGGCGTTTCTCGAAATGTGGTGTAATGTCGTCTATGGCCACGCCATCGCAATCCAGCATTATGGGCGACCTCGAGCTTGCCTTTGATTCCTTGCTCATTGTTTCACTTTTCGCAACAACCACTTCTTTTTGTGGCTTTAAAAGGTCGAATACTACTTATACAATTGACGAATACACTGTTGGCGGCGTGGCGGATAAGGTATTTATTTATTGCAATACATATACTCTGGATTTTGTGCTTGATGAGATAACCAAAAAGACCGTGTCGTCGCTCTTCAAGGAGTACTACAAGAGTTTTGCGCCGAACGTAGGAAGCATAGAGAGAAGGGAGTTCGGATTCGGAGATTTCGAGAAGAAGGTGTCTTTTAGGCACTGTTCGTTCGCCGACTCGGCTGCATTGAGAAGATACCTTTATGATAACGCGCCTACATTCGTGAACTACTCTATTTCGCTATACAAAGACCCAGCTGCAAGGCCGATGGAAAACAAGGGATGGCTCGGGGCAGAGCTCGTTTTCGACCTTGATGCTGGCGACCTCCATCTTGAATGCCAGAAAAGGCACGGGCACGCGTGGGTCTGCACGAACTGCATGGACATGGTGAAAGCCGAAACTATGAAGCTGATAGAGGATTTCTTGATCCCTGACTTCGGCTTTTCCGGTAATGAGCTGTCTGTGAATTTCAGCGGCAACAGGGGCTATCATGTGCATGCCGATAAGAAAGCCCTCTACCAACTGACACAGAAGGAGAGGAGGGCGATAACTGAATATATTGCTGGAATAAACGTCCACATAGAAACATTTTTCCCGACGATAGGCCAGAAAGGCAAACCTCTTATCGGTCCTAAACCGGCTGATTACGGCTGGGGAGGGAGGCTGGCTAGGGCTATGGTGAAGACCTTGAATGGGGGGACGGAGCCGCTGCAGTCGCTTGGCATAGATCAGAGAACTGCGAAGAAACTGGTCGCTAACAAAGCAGACTTCATCTTCGGCATAACGACAGGGAACTGGGACAAGATACCGATACCGAAGAAGGCCGAGTTCTGGGAGGGGGTAATGAAAAGGATGGCGATATCGCAAGGTGACTCGATAGACAAGAACGTCACAAATGACATATACCATCTGATAAGGATGCCTGATACGCTGCATGGTGACTCCGGCCTTGTAGGAAAAAGTGTCAGCATATCCGAACTGGCATCTTTCGACCCGCTGGTCAAAGCGATCGCATTCAGGAAGGGCAGCCTGAGCGTAGTGGCCAGGACTACCGAAGCGCTAGTAATCAACAATGAGACATACGGTCCTTATAATGGCGAGGTCGTAGAGCTTCCGGTGTATGCGGCGCTGTACCTGCTACTCAAGAGGACTGCAACGCTTTCAAAATAGCATCCTTTTTATTTATGCGCTATGTAAATAGACTTGTATTGTGGGGGTCTAATGGAAGCCACCGAGCATACACATGCATCTAACACAGAATCAGAAGTGCACCGCTCCCAGCCTGTGCACCACGGCGCCACGACCAGCCACTCTCCTGCAGAACCGCCTGCTCCTAGCAGAAGCAAAAAGGGTTTTGTAGACAGACTTAAAAAGGAAATAACCGAGAAGGTTAGGCCGAAACACGTGGTTGCGGGTTTCATCTATCTTGTAATAGCCCTTGTTGTGTTTTATCCGATAACTCTACATATGACAAACGTAGCGCCAGGAGTCGGCGGGGACATATACAGTAATATATGGGGCATGTGGTGGATTTCCTATACGCTCCTGCATGCACCGTCGCAAATGTGGCACACTTATCTTCTTTTCTGGCCAGTAGGCAGCAATATAGCATACTTCACAACCGCGCCAATCGCATCCATACTTATGGGGCCATTCCAGGCGGTAAGCCTGACCTTCGCCTATAACATGATATTCTTCATGGGATTCGTTATAAGCGGAATTGGGATGTTTATACTCGCGGACTACATAACCAAGAACGGATACGCCGCATTCCTTGCGGGGGTTATATTCGCATACAGCTCTTACCACATTGCGGCTATAGGCCACCTGGACTGGATGGACATTGGATGGATCCCTATAACGCTCTACTTCTTCTTGCGCATGCTAAGGGATGACAGAAAATTCATGTACTCTATAGGATTTGCCATTTCAATGGTTCTGGCAATCTTCATGGGTGACATAGAGCAGGGCATCATGACTGTTGTCTTGCTCTTCGTAGTGCTGGTCTGCTACCTCATATATCCGAAGACCCGCCGCCTCGTGATCAGCAAAAGGTTCGTGTTGTCCTTGGGGCTTGGAATTTTGCTGACATTTATAGTGGGGTCGTGGGGCTTCATTCCTTTGCTGCACGGCATAACGACTCCGGGAGGACTTAGCACTGTCAACAACAGGAATACCCTTGCTGACGACGCGATATGGAGCGACCCGATATTGTCATTCTTCCTCCCAAGCCCGTACAACGGATTGATTGGCGGGATTTCGTCGGCATACAGCAACATATACACACTTGACCCTACAGAAAGGGTCGCATACATCGGGTACATCGCGCTTGCCTTGTCCATTTATGCCATTGTTAAGAACTTCAAGACCGCCCGCATCTGGATCATAATAGCGGTTATATTTGGTTGGCTGACCCTTGGCCCATATGTAGAGATAGGCGCATACAGTACAGCTGGGCTGCCTGGAATCTATCAACTGTATCATTACATACCGCTATTCAGCATACTTCAGGAAGCGGATAGGTTCTACGCAGTATTCAGCGTTGCAATAGCGATGCTTGCCGCGATAGGCTTGAAAGAGATCATGGGCAAGATGAGCGGCGTGCACCTCCCCGCAATCAACACAAAGTCGATTGCGCTTGTCGGCATATTGTCAGTTTTGATTCTGATAGAAAGCACGGGTATAATGACCCCGAGAGCGGCAGCTATAAATTCTGTAAAGATAACTACGCCGCCGTTTTATAGCATAATGGCAAACTACAGCACGCAGTTCAGCATCCTGCAGCTGCCCATAATACTGAACAACAATGTTCCGCAACCGGATCTTGCGGCAGGGGAAGCTTCCTACTATACCGCAATATCGCACAAGCCGATATTGGGGGGGTATGGCGGGAGGATCAACACCACGCAACAGCTTACCCTCCTCTCCATACCGTTGGCTGTGGCAGTCTACAACCTCCAGAACGGCAACTTTACGTATTCGTCACCAGTAAAGGAGAACTACACAGCCGCAACGCTGCTATCGCTATACAACTATGAGACCGCTTTCGTGGTACTGAACGAGCAGGCGCTGGGGGCGAGCCAGCTCGCGGAATTGTACACATACTGCGTGGCCGCATTCGGACAGCCCGTATACCGCGACAACAGCACAATCGTGTTCTCTACTTTGGCGTCGATAAACGCATCAATCTTCAGAAGTTATGTATCGTATCCACAGGTGCTTGACTGGCAGCCTTTCTCTACTTTTATAAATGGCAGCACCGAAACGCTATGGGAGCCAGTATATCCGGGGCTTGTATCGGTATTCGCACCGTACAAGAACACGACCGATGTTCTGAGAGAGGTTTCATCAGGACTGCCTTACACGATAAACACAACAGTTAGCTTCTCGGCTGCCGCAGTCGATGGTCCGACACGGCTTATCGTTGAGACGCCTACATCGGCCTCGTCATACAGCGTGCTCTTAACCGCTAATCTTACAAGCAAACTTGTTCCGTATTCGTTCAACACGAATATGGTATCCGGACCTGATGGCAACCCACTGCTTTTCCTTGAACAAGGTAGTGGAATTGCCGGGATATCTAATATCACTGTGAGGAAGAGCGCATGAACGGGCTCAGGGTGATAGTCGACGCCAGGGAAAGGAACCAGGAGCTCAGGGGTGCCTTGGAAGCAAGAGGGATAGAGATTGACGAGAAAACAATACACGTCGGCGATTACGTCATATCGGACAGGGTATGCATTGAGCGGAAGACTGTTTCAGATTTTGAAAGCTCACTGATGAACGGCAGGCTTCTCGACCAGGTAAAAAGGTTGAAGGAGCATTATTCCCTCCCTATAATAATAGTGGAAGGTAATCCCGATGAGTTCCGCCTAGGAAAGAATATCATAACCGGGGCAATGGTGGCGCTCTATGTCGATAACGGCATAGAGGTGATTATGTCGAGAGAGCCTAAAGAGACCGCCGAGATAATCGCGGTGATAGCGAAGCATGAGCAGAATGGCAACATGAGGGAGCCCTCATTAAAGGGGGGCAGGAAGGCGTACAGCACGGCCAATTACCAGGAGTATATAGTCGCCAACCTTCCTGGCATAGGGCCGAAGCTGGCTAGATCGCTGCTAAAGCATTTCAAAACAATAAAGGAGATAGCCAATGCAAAAACAGAAGAGCTGATGGCCGTTGAAAAGATAGGGGAGAAGAAGGCGCTAATGGTACATGATGTTATAAATGAAAGGTATGCGGAAAAAGACGAATAAAGCAAAGGTTATTCAAGCCTGGATGCCGCCATCTCTCGGAATATGCTGCTATCCAGATCCCCTTTTGTCTTTATTCCGAGCTCTTTCGCTTTCGAAAGCATTCCGTTTTTCTTCCTATTGAAATCCTTAGCATTTGCAAGGAAAGGTTTTATCTTGCCGTATGCGGTCCGGCTGTTTGCAAATACGATGACACTTTTGCCTGGCTTTGCTCCCGCTTTTTTTATCGCTGCGTCTATCTGTTTTGTCATCGCTGCAAAAAGCAGCATCTCCGTGGCGACATTCTTTGATATGTTGCTGCCTGACTTGAAAGCAAGCTCTGCATCCGCATACGCGCCGGCCAAATGGTTCCGATTTATAATGTAATCTGGGTCGAATACCTGAATTACCGTTTTAAACCCATTTAGCGCGGCCAGCCTCCCTATTATGCTGTTTAAGCTCGTCTTTGGCTTGGCTTCTTTTATTATGGCATTAAGCCTCGGCATAGAAAAGATTCCCGCGGTGCTTATTTATCCTTATTGTTGCATGGCAAAAGAAAGAAAGGGAAGAAGTTTGCAGGCTAGTCTAGGAGCCTATAACTTTTAAGCCGTTCGCGCTCTTGAATCCACTGTCAAATGTAGCTAAGTAAGGTATGTCGTTGGACTGCGATATCGCTAATGTGGCGCAGTCAGTAAAGCTAAGAGCAGCCTTATCTGTCTGGTTTCTAAATATTCGCCAGGCTTGATCGAAAGCGTCCTCATCTGTCTTCAAAATCACAAATGCTTCTTTTATCTTTTCACCTGTGGTTACAGCCTTCTTGACAGAGCTTGAACGTGACATAATTACCGTAACAGTTTCATCAAATATATAGTCAGTTACCACACCCTTGCCGAAATCACCGCCAACAATCCTTGCCATCAACTTTGAAGCCGTTTCATGGTGGGCGTCTTTTTCCACGTCCAATGCCACCAAAACGCTCGAATCTATGAGTATCATAGGCTCAGCCGTATAATGTCTTGTCTATCTCTTCGCTCCACCTAACCTTGCCCTTGGTCTTTATTATGCCGTTAAGCTCAAGGATGGCGGCAGGGTTTAGTTTCTTTTTTTGTTTACGTTTAGTCCACGCATGCATTGCTTCTGTTATTGCCCTTCCCACGCTCGTATTTTCTTCCACTGCCTTCTGCTTGAACTTCCGATAGACGGTTTTGTCAACTTTCCTTACAACAAGCGTATCATCAGCCATATGTATAACATGTATAACAAAATATAAATAACTTCCTATGGCTCGCGCTAAATGCTATAAAACAAAATAAAAAGATGGAGAAGAAGTTTGCGTGTTAGCCTTTAGTAACGGTATGTTCACAGGTCGCGTGAGCTCCCTGTTTGCGCACCCGTCCTATCAAAGTCCTATAATTGGACCGGCCTAGTGTCTCGTTTCGGGTATGGCTTCGTCCTTAGATGCTTTCAGGGCTTATCCATTTGGCGCGTGGCTACCCGGCGGTGCAATCACAACCGGTACACTAGAGGCGCCGATCCTCTGTTCCTCTCGTACTACGAGGGTCTTATCCTCCGACACTAACACTCCCAGTAGATACTACCGTACTGTCTCGCGACGTACTGAACTCAGCTCGTGTTCGGTTTTAATGGACGAGCAGTCCAACCCTTGGCGGCTTGTGCACCGCCAGGATACCGAAGGCCCATATCGATGTATCAATGCGCGAGGTCGATGTGAACTCTCACCCGCGACGAATCGGTTACCTCTAGAGTAACTTGTTTGACAGCTTGGAGCCCCATTAAAATGGCTACCAACGTTCGTTAAGCCCCACTTTCGTGTCTGCATCCCACGCTTTTCGAGATACAGTCAGCCCTGCATTTGCCTTTGCGCTTTCCGGCGGGTTTCCAACCCGCCTAAGCAGAGCATTGGTCAGTTTCGTTTCCTTATCGAAATTAACCGTCCAGTCTAACTATCCACCTGCGGCTGTCCCCTTCCGGGTTAGCTGC
>JAJYVY010000018.1:0-1261 GCA_021791775.1 Microcaldota archaeon
AGAAACACACGATTTGGCAACCAGAGTGGAAGGGATGGGGAGGGACGCAATTCGATATGAGAATCAGGTGGTATATTTTCGGATCCGCGTTAGAAATCGCAATAGAGAAAGGGATAGTCGCAAAAGATGACTTTCTTGAGACTGATTCGTATGTGCTTGGTAAACTCAAACGAGCCAACGATCCAGAAATAACGAAGTTGCTAGATCTTCTATCGAAGCCGCTGCAGTACGAAGTAACGGACGAAGAACCAAAAGTAACGCTAAAGTCAAAATTCAGATATGTCGATCCAATGTTTATGCAGGACGGCAAGATCAAAAAAGTTAGCGAAATAGACAACCAGTTCAACAAAACCACAGAGGAGCACAGGCGCATGAATGAGATCGGAATAAAGCTCAAAAGCATAAAGGGAATAGAAGTACCAATAAGTGTGAAGGCCTGATGGTGCCAGAGTTGCGGCACAGAAGAAATATAAAAAGGAATGACATCATAATTAAGTTATAGGCGCCGGGGTCGCCTAGTGGTAGGGCGGCAGCCTGCTAAGCTGTTTAGTCAGAAATGGCTTTCGCGAGTTCGAATCTCGCCCCCGGCGTTCATGATTAATAATGTGCTGTTATTTGGATATGTTTTGCATCCGTTCAGCGAAAACCAAAGGATTTATAACCGCATCGCCAGAAAAATAGTTGAGATGGTAGAATGGCACAGTTCAAACTCTGGCAGAAGCTTCTTGCAGAGGCACTTGGCACATTCCTGCTGCTTTCAGTTGGAGTTGGTGCAATAATATCCGCTGCAGCCATGCATGCAGGCGGAACGTCGATTCTGGTTGTTGCTCTCGCATTCGGATTGGCATTGGGCATAGCAGTGACAGCGGCGCTGAACATATCCGGAGGGCATATCAATCCTGCAGTCACCATAGCGATGCTGATCGCGCGCAAGATAAAAGCCAGCCACGCTATCGCCTACATACTCGCTCAAATAGCCGGTGCCACCATCGCCATACTCATACTTATGGCTGTATTGCCTGCTCAATTCGGCGCGGCAGTTGGTTGGGGCCTGCCAAACCTTGGTTCCGGGATAACAGTAGCTGAAGGTACTATGATAGAGGCGCTGATAACGTTCTTCCTCGTGTTCTCTGTTTTTATGACAGCTGCGAATCCCAAGATTGGATCAAAAATCGGAGGCCTTGGCGTAGGTTTAACTCTAGTAGTGCTCATCCTGTTTGCCGGGGCTCTGACCGGCGCTGCAGCCAACCTCGCAGTATAC
>JAJYVY010000018.1:1271-14001 GCA_021791775.1 Microcaldota archaeon
GGAATTTCAGCAACTGGTACGTATACTGGATAGGAGACATATTCGGTGCCATAATTGCAGCCATAATATGCGGCTACCTCCTTCAGAAGCGATGATACGGCATAAGACATAATGAAACCGATTAAGGAGGATATCGAAAGACGTGCCCCCAATCGCCAGAAGCACATCGAAAGCAACTGCACAGATATATTCCTTTCCTTGCATATAGCTACAGGATCTGTGGCGCAACTTGGACAGCGCGCCGGGCTTCGGACCCGGATGTTGCGGGTTCAAATCCCGCCAGATCCGAACGCTCTAGAGGTCTTCATGAAAACCTATATGGCTGTACACACGATTGCAATGAAGGGAGGCAAGAAAGGACGCGGCCTCGCCCCAGGACTTGGAAAGGATCCCCAGAATAACCTTTATATAACTATTTAACCTATCATATAACGTCTGTTTTTCCCGTTTACTGCAATCTGCAGGAGGGATTCATATGGATAAGGAGCAACTAGAAAAACTCGGTTCATTCATAGAAGGCAACAGGGGTAAACGCAAGTTCAGCCAGAGCGTAGACCTGTCCATAAACTTCTCCGGAATAGACTTCTCAAAACAGGACAACAGGCTAAATCTCGAGGTTAAGCTGCCGAACGGCAGGGGCAAGGCCAGCAAGGTCATGGTATTCTCTGATGATCCAAAGATAAATTCTGCAGCAGAGCAGCTTGCTGCAAAAATCGTGCCAAGCCGAGACCTCCCCACAATATCCACGGACAAGGTCAGGATGGCGGAACTTCTTGAATACGAACTTCTCGCTCAGCCCTCCCTCATGCCCACAATTGCAAAGCAGCTTGGTCAGTTCCTGGGCCCTAGAAACAAGATGCCCAGGCCGCTGATGGGTGATGTTTCCTCAACAATAAAAGGGATGGGCAAATCCATATTCATAAGAAGCAAGGGCAAGTACCTCCCAACCATAAACTGCAGCATAGGCACCGAGAAGATGAGCAAAGAAGAGATAGCCGCAAACGTGGACGAGGTAATATCAGTAATAGCAAAAAAAGTGGGCAGGCAGAACATAAAATCTGCATATATAAAGCTTACAATGAGTGAACCGCTCAGATTGATATGATGGTGTAAAAATGCTCAGCAAGAA
This sequence comes from Microcaldota archaeon, assembly GCA_021791775.1. GTDB lineage: Archaea > Micrarchaeota > Micrarchaeia > Micrarchaeales > Micrarchaeaceae > JAJZAB01. The sequence goes on from JAJYVY010000018.1 coordinate 2,401, forward strand.
AGAGAAGGAGGCGTTCGTGAACGGGCTTTCCGCAGAGCTTAACAAGTACAGTACAATAGGGATAATCAACCTAAGCGGCATACCAGACAGGCTGCTCCAGAAGTCGAGGAACCGCATCAGCGGAATAAAACTGGTGTTTGGAAGGAAGACTCTGCTGAAGGCTGCGATGGAAAAGCACGCAAAGACAAAGAAACTGGCAGAAAGCATAACAGGGACATCCGCCATACTGCTCAGCAATTCCGACCCATTCGATATCTATAAGGAATTCAAATCCAACGAAATAAAGCTCGCCGCCAAACCCAGGCAGATAGCACCATCAGACATAAGCATAAGTTCTGGCGAAACTGCCCTGCAGCCAGGCCAAGCCGTTACGGAGCTCAAGCAGGCTGGCATAGATGTTCAGATCCAGAAGGGAAAGGTTGTGATATCGAAGGATAAGGTGATAGTGAAGAAGGGCGAGCCGATAAGCTCAGTCGCAGCAAAGGTCCTTCATACCCTCGGAACCATGCCGTTTACGGCTGTGATAGAGCCGTCAGTAGTGCTTTCTGGAGGGCTTACGTTCACAAAGGAATTATTGGACATAGATGAAAGCCGCACAATAGCTGACATATCAGGCGCATTTAGGAACGCATACGCATTGTGCATAGAAAGAGGCATAGTCAACGAATACACTGTAAGGCAGATTGTTTCCAAGGCATACATGCAGGCCATGGCGCTTGGCATAGAGACAAAAGCGTACGAGCCCGGCATAATAGAGCACCTGCTTGGCATCGCATCTGCCCAGGCAACCGCATTGAACGGCTTGGAGAAAAAAGCACAGGAGTAGCAAACAAATATAAAAGGTTATGATAAAAAGGTGAAAACATGGAATACGTATATGCAGCATTGCTCCTAGACGCAGCTGGAAAGGAAGTAACAGAGCAAAGCCTGATGGACATTGTCAAGGCGGCAGGAATGTCACCTGACGAGGCCAGGGCTAAGGCCATGGTCGCATCTCTGAAAGGCGTGAACATAAAGGATGTGATAAAGAACGCGCAGAGCATGCAGGTCCAGGCAGCAGCGTCGGCAGCGGCCCCAGCGGCAGCGGGCGGAGCGCAACAGCACGCAGCGGCTCCGAAGAAGAGCGCTGAAGAGGAGAAGAAAAACGAAGAGGAAGCGGCAAGCGGCCTCGCAAGCCTTTTCGGCTGATGGACGGCAAACTCCAACTCTTGTAATGAGCGTTGAGATGCTGGAAGAAACAAATATATAGATTCGGAAGCATCACATTTGGTAGATGGTATTATGGATGTCTGGGTCGAAAAGCACAAGTGTACCGGATGCGCACACTGCCATGACGTATGTCCGGTCGCTGTATTCGAGATGAAAGACAGGGACTCTCCCGATGCGAACAACGACCATGCACCAGATGCTGACAAATGGAAGGGAACGACAGATGCAGATGTGCTTGCAAAGTGGAAGGACGTCAAGGACGGCCACAACCACTTCGCAGACAAGTTCGATGGGACCACAGGCGGCCTTTCAGTGGGGGTAAACGGAAGCGCATGCATCTTGTGCCAGGCCTGCCTCATAGAATGCGAAGGAGAATGCATAGTCATAACCGACGATGCCGGCACAGTTTACCGCTCAATCTATAAGTGAACCTATTTTTAAACTTCTGGCTCAAGGAAGCCTACTTTCACCCCGCAAAACACTGCGCAGAGCATATAAACTTCATCTGCGTTATTACGATAAGTCCAGGTAGTTGAATGATACAGCAGCTTGAGCAGCCTTTTACTGATGAGCAGAGCCTAGCGGAACTCAATCCTTACGTAAGGAAATGGTTCCTCGACAATTTCAAGGAGCTCACGCCCCCGCAAAAATACTCCTTCAAGCTTATAAGCGAGAAGAAGAACCTCCTCATAGCGGCGCCGACCGGCAGCGGCAAGACGATGTCCGCATTCCTTTCCATAATAAGCAGGCTCTTCGATCTGTCATTAAAGGGAGAGCTGGAGGACAGGGTCTACTGCATATACATCTCCCCGCTTAAAGCGCTGAATAACGACATCTACAAAAACCTTACAACGCCCCTTGAAGAGATATACCAGACAATAGTAAAGGAAAAGGGGGTCGACATAATAAAGTCAAACATAAAGAAGGTAAGCATAGCTGTCAGGACCGGTGATACGCCTCAGAGTGAAAGAAGGAAGCAGCTCATTCATCCTCCAAACATCTTCGTCACCACGCCAGAAAGCCTTGCCATCATACTTAATTCAGAGAAATTTTTAAAGAACCTGGAAGGGCTGGAATACGTCATAATAGACGAGCTGCACGAGCTAGCAAATAACAAAAGAGGAGTTCACCTCTCCCTGTCTGCGGAAAGGCTCTTGCACTTCTGCGGCAAGGAATTTGTCAGGATTGGACTCGGCGCCACCCTGCACCCAATCGAAGAAGCCGCAAGGTTCCTTGTCGGCTACAACGGAGACAAGGAAAGGGACTGCATTGTTGTGGACGCGTCATGGAGCAAGGAGATAGATGTAACGGTGATGAGCCCGGTAAAGGACCTCATATACACAAGCGGCGAAGAGATAGAGAATTCGATGTATCTGGAAATAGACCGGATAATAAAGAAGAGCAAAACAGCATTAATCTTCACAAATACAAGAAGCGGAACGGAGAGAGTGGTGTTCAACCTGAAGAAGCGCTTTGCTTATGGCGAAGGCATAGCCGCACACCACGGCTCCCTCTCAAAGGATTCGCGACTCGAGGTCGAGGAGTTACTAAAGAAAGGCTCGCTGAAATGCGCTGTGTCATCCACCAGCCTGGAATTGGGGATAGACATAGGCTCGATCGACAATGTCATACAGCTTGGATCCGCAAAAAGCGTCACAAGGGCAGTCCAAAGGTTCGGCAGGGCCGGTCACAGCTTTAAGGAAGTGGCCAGGGGCGAGGACATAGTGCTTACTAGAGACGATCTTGTAGAATGCACAGTGATGATGCACTCCGCAAAGAACAAGCAACTCGACTCGTTTACAATACCTAAGAATGCGCTTGACGTCCTTGCCCAGCACATAGTTGGCATGTCTTTGGCAGACAAATGGGATGTGGACGACGCCTTTGCATTGGTACGAAATGCATACCCATACAGAAGCCTGGAAAAACGGGACTTCATGAAACTTCTTGACTACCTTGCAGGCAATTACGTAGGCCTGGAAAGCAGAAGAGTCTACGCCAAGATATGGTATGACGAAAAGGAGAAGACTTTCGGGAAGAGAGGCAGGTTTACCAAAGTTATATACATGCTAAACCTAGGCACAATACCCGACGAGGTGGCAGTCAATGTGTTTTCAACTTCTAAGAAATGGATCGGCAACATAGAAGAGGAGTTCCTTTCAAGATTGAAACAAGGCGACATATTCACGTTGGGCGGCAGACTCTACAAGTTTGAGTATGCCAGGGGCACAAAGTGCTATGTATCAGAAGCCCGCGCAACTGCGCCCACAATACCGCCGTGGTTCTCAGAACAGCTGCCGCTCAGCTACGAGCTCGCTTTGGAGATAGGCCGGTTCAGGGAAAAATTTGGCAACGAAGTGAAGCGCAGCATTGGAAGGTTCGTCAAAGGCAAGGCGCTGCAGCAAGGCGTTCCTGAAAAAGTGAACGCATTCCTGGGCAACTTCCCGATAGATGAAAACGCAAAGGACGCATTATTTGGATATTTCGCCGAGCAGTTGCTCTTCGCGAAATGCATGCCCAACGACCATCTTATAGTTGTTGAATCCACAGCCGAGGAGGATTCGGATAGCAGGCATCTCATCTTCCATTCTCTTTTTGGAAGAAGGGTTAACGATGCGCTTTCTAGGATTTTCGCCATGCTGCTCGGCGAGATGCTGGACATAGACGTCGCCATACTCGTAAACGATAACGGTTTTGTCTTGTCGACGGAGGAGAACGTGGAGCTGAACAAGGGAGTTGTGGATGATATGATGTCCGACATAATTACGGCGAACATAGTCAACATGCTCAAGCGAAACATAAAAAAGACCGAGCTCATGAGAAGGAGATTCAGGCACGTAGCCGCAAGGAGCTTTATGATCCTCAGGAATTATAAGGGCTACAAGATAACAGTGGGTAGGCAGCAGGTCAATTCACAGCTTGTGATGAAGGCTGCAGAGGAGATAGACCCAGACTTTCCGATAATAAAAGAGGCCTATAGGGAAATATTCGAGGATGTGATGGACCTAGAGAGAACGAAGGAGATAATAGCCAACATGGCAAAAGGCAGGGTAAAATACAAATTCATAAAAACGCCTTCACCATCGCCGTTTTCGCACAGCATGATCACATTCGGCCATGCCGATGTGGTGCTGATGAAGGAGCGCCAGGAGTACCTAAAAACACTACACAACCTTGTGATGGAAAAAATAGGTGCCAGGAAATGATTTTGAATGACGACATCGAGCTTATTGACGGCCTGCCGGCCATATTCGTAAACAGCCTGAATGCGATAGTGATAGCCGACCCGCACCTCGGCTACGAAGGGGTAATGGCAGCGAAAGGAATGCTGATACCGAAAGTCAACCTGAAACACATAATCAAGATTCTCGAAGAATGCATAAGCAAAACCGGAGCAAGCAGAATAATAGTCGATGGAGACATAAAGAACGAATTTTCCACAGTAGAACTGGAGGAGTTCAACGAGCTCAAGGAGTTCCTCGAATTTATAAGGGGCAAGTCGATAGAGCCGATACTTATCAAGGGAAACCACGACAACTTTGTAGAAAGATACAAGGAGGCGTTCAAGCTAAAGGTCTACAGGCAGCAGGCGGAGTTAGGCAGATACCTTTTCTTCCACGGGGAGCAGCAGCCAGCCGCGAAAAAGTCAGAGTTCCTCATAATGGGCCACGAGCATCCAGCAATAGCGGTCTTCAACAAAGCCGGCAAAAAAGAGAAACTGCGGTGTTTCCTTTATGGAAAATTCGAAAAGAAGGGACTGCTTGTAATGCCGGCGATAAACTATTTTGCGGCAGGCACCGAAATAAACATGTACCCGAAGGATGCCCTCCTTTCACCCATATTCGAAAAAGTGGATGTAGACAGGATGGAGGCCATAGCCATCGGCTATGGATCAACAATGAGCTTCGGTAAAATAGGGAAGCTTAGGAAGTTATGACTGCTGCCTCTGCTGCAGCATCTCAGACTTCATTCTGAGCACGTCCATCAGCTCGTTTGCGCTCAAAAGCGGCGCCCTCGTCCTTCCGGCATCGTCTATTGCAATTCGCGGGCATGCGGTATTCACGAAGGCATCAAACTCCAGCATGTTGTCCAGAGAGGTGAAATCAAAAGTGTTTGCAACCAAAATCTGCGCCTCCAATCCGGCTTTCTCCACCCTTTCCTTTATTATCTTGGCGAGCGCTTCGTTATGCTGCCCATTTTTCGTAGTGAGCAATATCCCAAACCTCTTCGCCTTCAGCGCCCTGAGTATCTTGCCCTTGCTCCTTCCCCTGTAAACTTTTCTGTAATAGTCTATAAACTCAACCTTATTTGCAAAAGGCTCTATCGCCAAGAACGGCTTTGTCGTATTAAGAAGGGCTCCGAGAGGGTGGAACATCCCGCCGCCAAAATACACGAAAGCATCGACCTTCCTGTCTATGGTGGATGCGCTCCCAACGTCGCAGCCGAGTATCTGACCCTCTTTCTTGGCGAATCCGTACGGCCTCCCCAATACCACCTCCTTGCCATTTTCCTCAAAAAACCCCCGCAAGGCCTGGAGCTGATGCACGTGCTGTATTGTTGTTACCAGGCCAATTGTTTTATATGGCGTTAGAAGGGGAATAGCCTCTTTGAGTACGCCCAGCGGCGCATCTACATTGTATTCTACATACTCCACATCAAAATCCACCTTCTGGAATTCGGCATGTCCAAAGTGTATCAGCTTATCGGCGCCAATGCTTCTGGCTTCATCCAATGCAAGATCGCAAGCTCCAAATGTGGGCGAGGCGGACAAGAATACCTCGTTGCCCTGCGCTTCGAGTTTCTTTGCGTACGTCAGGGCGTATTGCTTCAGCCCTTCTGGGAACTGCAGTAGAAGCCTCATTTCAACACCTAGGCGGTTGTGGCAGTCTTCGCAATCATATTAACTCGTATGCTATAGTCTCCAGACAGCTTTGACATCGCCCGCCTGAAAGCGTGCTTAGCTATAGCTGCGTTTTGGCTGCTTGTCCTTACGAGAAAGACAGATTGGCCAGGTCTGAGCCTAGCTGCTACCGATATCGGCCTGCCGAAAGCGTGGCTCATACCCTGCGATATCCTGTCGGCGCCCGCCCCCACAGCCATCTTATGCTCTCTTATTACGTTGTGGGGATACGTCTTTACTATAAAGTAGTACATGTTAGGTATGTTGGCTTCTAGATACTTATTTGCAACTTGCCTTGCAGCTTCTATGGAATTGGATCTGAGTTGCACTGCAACCTCTGTGTCGAGAGTCGCTTCCATATCATAATCCTTGCTGTCTGTTCCCATCTTGAATACCAGTAGGCTGGTATGCGGAAGTGCCCTCACATAATTCTTCTTTGGCTTCCTGAGCGAATACCTCGCCCATGCCTGCGAATTCGGTGTCCTGCATGTACGCGCAGGCCTTAATCTTGCCATAACAAAACCATTTTTCTACAATATCCTCTAAGTTGTTAGATAACCGAAGATACGTTAAATATCTTTCTGTATAGCAGAGTTAAATATTTTTCTATTTAAGGGATATTGGTGGTAAAGATTGGGAAAACGACTAGTTCCAAAGACAGAGAGGTCTAAGGATGGGTCTGAGATCAAAATGGAATTCCCTCTGCCCAAAAGAGTCTCTACCGAGCTACTGCGCATGGAACCGTTGCAGGTCGCTGTATCTTTCGACGTGAACAAAGACCCGGAACACGTGTTGTTCCTGGTGTCCTTAAGGAGGGGGGGAGAGAAACCTAAGAATATGCTTGTGGAGATGGATACAGATGCACGTTCAATCTACGCTTAAACTGCAGCCGTTGGATTTTCAGGCGTCTCTTAGAATAGCATTAAATATGCTGTCGGATCGTATGGCATTGATTTGATGGGTGGAACAGCCGAGAAGGCACAAAAAGGAAAACGGAACAAAATACAAGAATCTAAAGAGTGCGCTTGTGGCGGAAACTGCGGATGCGAAAATGAGCAAGGTAGCACGATAGAGAGGCAGAGCTTGCTAGAAGATACGGGGGGAGCCGGCGCACAGCCAGGCAGGAAAGAAACTGAAGGTACGGAAGCCGCCCCCACAGCCATAAAGAAACTGTTTTTAAGAGTCCCGCTGCCGCCCGAGGTGGCGAGCAAGCTCGTAAGCATGAGGGATATATTCCTAGAATCGGAGCTAAGGCTCGAGCAAAACGGCACGATGGTCATAATAATAACTGCAGAGAAAGCTGCAGATGAGGCGCCTCCAGCAATTTTGAGGGGCAAGAAGGCGGCAGATGAAAACAAGGAAATGTATAGATAAAGCGTTGGTGGTAGCATGAAAACAAAAGATAAAGAAAAGCCAGAAGTAAGGCTGTTGATATCCCCCGAAGAGGCTAAGATAACCATCCCATTGAGCGGCGAGGCGCTAGAGAAGTTCAAGGAGCTTTCAGCAAACAAACTAAAGGTGGAGATATTCACTTTAAATGGGAGTGGAGACGAAACAGTGCTCATGGTCTCGATAACTCCAAGCGCGAAGCATGTAGATCTCAGAAAAGCCGCAGATGAGGGCCCAGGCACCATGTTCGGCTAATGTAATGCACATGCATGTTCGACAACCGCAAAGTTGGAGAAAACCCATTTATATGTATCTAAAGTGAAATTTTCAGGATAGAATGACAAAATGCTTAGTAAAAAAGAAAGTCGGCGACCATGAAGATGTCAACTTCCAGGTCAGCGGTGAACTGGGAGAAGGCGGTAATATCCTTTTCGATGACGAGGCTGGAGAAATAGCATTACAATTTCTATATTTGCACTCGACCAAGAACATACGGGTAAGCCTCCTCTCAGAACCTGATCATCTCGAAGTCTACTATGATGGGCGCGCTTATGCCGGCATAATCGGAATAAGAGACTTTATTCTAAGGACGGAGCAGCAATATAGAAGGCGGGGTTGCAGACAGCCCCGCGAAAGCGCCACCGCTTTTGTAGTACATAGACCGGCCGTCATGGCGCTGCGTAGGCGTTGCTTGCAAGAGTGATTGGAGCCAATCAATAGATTCTAAAGCTTTGAAGGGGCATCAAACCGGATGCCAAAAGAGAATCTATTTATAGATTGTCAGAGAGTAATTAGCGTGTAGCTATGGAGCTTTTTGACACTGCGTTGAGCCAGCCCCCAACCATCGATAGCGAGGACCTCTTCAAGGCAAGGATAGCCGTTTGCGGGATAGGAGGCGGAGGGAGCAACACAATACAAAGGATAAGCAGGATGGGGGTAAAAGGGGCATCGCTTATAGCGGTAAACACCGACGCAAAGCACCTCAATACATTGGATCCAGGAATAAGAAGGATACTCATAGGGGGAGCACTTACAAGAGGCATGGGCGCAGGAGGGTTTCCTGATGTCGCCCTTAAGGCAGCAGAGTACTCGAAAACCGAGATAGAGGGCGCATTGCAGGATTACAACCTGGTCTTTCTTTCCGCAGGCATGGGGGGCGGCACGGGAACCGGCGCGGCACCCGTAGTGGCTGGCATAGCCAAAGCAGCAGGCGCAATAGTGATAGGAATTGTCACATACCCGTTTAGGCTAGAAAGGATAAGGATAAACGTTGCCAACAAAGGAGTAGAGGATCTTAGGAAGAACATAGACACCCTGATAGTCATAGACAACCAGAAGCTCGTAGACCTGTATCCCAATCTGCCCATGGAGCAGGCGTTCAGGATAGCTGACGAAGTTGCGGCCAGGGCCGTTAGAGGCATAACGGAAACAATAAACACGCCGAGCCTTATAAACCTGGATTATGCCGATGTCAGGTCTATAATGCGTGCAGGCGGAATCGCCATGATAAGCATAGGCGAAGGCCATGGCCCCACAAAGATAGACGAGGTCGTCAACGATACTCTAAAGAACAAGCTGCTGGATGTGGATTATGAGGGGGCGTCGAGCGTGCTCATACACATAACAGGAGGCGAGGATCTGACCCTCGGGGAAGCGAACGAGATCGGCACTCGGCTTACTGAAATGACCGCCCCCAATGCCACAGTGGTATGGGGGGCAAGGCTAGACCCAGCATACAACGGCAAAGTCGAGGTTATAGCGATTTTCACAGGTGTAAAGGGCAGCTCCATAATGGGCGCGGGCAAGGAGGAGAAAGAAGATGGCATGGGCTTAGACAGCCTATAATCAAGCCTCAAAGCTCCGAAACAATGGTGGCGCCGTATGCTGCCTTGTCTCTTTCAAATTGATAGATCTTTGCCGCAGCAATCTGCTTGAGGCTCTCATCATGGGTTATTATGAAGACCTGGTCTACCACTTTAGGCAGCGTCCCGCCAAGCACATCTATCAGGTTTGATATTCCATTGGCATCAAGATTATGCGTAGGTTCGTCTAGGATCAGCCACTTGAGGTTCGGCACAACCACCATAGACATCGCAATCCTGAGGGCAAGGCATGCAATGCTCCTCTCTCCACCGCTTGCGATAGAGTCTACAGGCAAAGTCTCTTCGCCCTCCGGCCCGCTCACAACGACCTCAAGCGCATAATCATCCTGGCTGGCAGAGAGTTTTAGCCTGTTATAGTCGCCATACGGATACAAATCCGGCCATACAGCGTCGAAAAGACCGTTTATTGACCGTATCATTTTTGTTCTCAGTTGTGCCGCCGTATCTGCTATTGCCGCCTTGAATACGCTGAGATCCGATACCAGCGACCTCCTTTTCGATATCCGCAGTTCAACATCGGAAATGTAGGCGAGCTGCTTTGTAGTTGATTCTATTGCAGCATCGAGAAGGCTCACGCGTTCTCGGTTTCCAGATACAGTGGCTTCAACAGACCCTAATGATTTATTTTTCTCAGAAAATTCCGCATTTAGCTTATCCAATTCCGATGGTCTGGCCTCGACGAGCGCAATTTCCTCGTTTATTTTATCGAGCTCTCTCTTCGCCTTCTCTAGCTCATAAGAGTAACCAGAAAGCCGTTTCAGGTCCGTCAGCACCCCATTATGCTCCTCTATCAACTTCCTGATTCTGTCCATCTCCTCAGATGCCGATTTCAACGCCGAAGCAAGTCCATCAGCCTCTTTCCCTGTCTTCTCCAACTCCTTATTGCTCTTTTCGAATTTTTCATCCAGTCCTTCAAAATCTTTTAGGCGCATAGAGGAAAGGCTCAGCTCTGCAGCCTTCTCTTGAAGCCCTTTTAGTGCCTTTTCCAGGATCGTTATCTCCCCGGCACCCTCATTCAAATCCGCTTCCATCCTCGTCAGTTCATTCTCCCTCTTCTTTAGCAGCAAGGCCCTCAAGTCGTCATCCAATTCGCGTTCGCATACTGGACAGACTGCAAGATGTTTTTTCAATTTTGCCGCGCTTTCCTTCGCATCCTTTATTTTCACTGAGATGGCCTCCTTTTCGCCCATAAGCCCTTCGAGCCTCGACTTTGCCTCGTCTATTTCCCTCTCGAGGCCGTGCGCATCAACCCCCTTTATTTTATTGAGTATCGAATTTCTTTCTTTAATTTTTCTTTCCGTATCTGCTATTTCTGCCTGCAACTTCAAAACCTCTCCGCTCGCATTTCTTTCTTTTTTCATAAGGTCTGCATGCTCATCATTTTTCCCCTTCAAAACCCTCTCGAGCTTTTCTTTCTCAGCCTTCACTCTACCTTCTTCCGCACCCCCGCCGCTCTTCTTTATCTTCTCTATTTCTGCTATTAGTAATTTCATTTTTGAATTTATCTCCGCAGCCTCCCTTTCAAGACCCTCCCTCTTTTCGATGGCCTTTTTCATATTCCTTATCTTGCTGTCCAAAGCCAAAAGCTCCTCTCTCAGCCTGCCCGCCTCCCCATCTAGTTTTTTCTGAGATTCGAGCACCGCCTCTTTCTCTGCCGATTTTCCGGAAAGCTCTTTTTTGAGAGCGGCGATATCAACACGGTCAAGCGCCTGTTTCTCATTATCTATTATGGACTTTATACTGTTTACAAGAGACGTACAGTTCTCTTCCGCGCTGGCGAATTGGTCCAGTCCTAGCATATCGTCTATCTGCCTCTTCCTTTCGCTTTTCGTTATATTTAGGAAATAATCCAAGCCGTTCTGTTCCGAGTAAACTGCGCGGGCGAACGTGTCATAGTCTATCTTGAGTATGGAGGAGATCTCTTCATTTACGCGTATAGGTTGCGTCTGGAGATATTCGCCGTTTTTTTCAAGACGCGCAGTTGCACCTCCAGACGCCGATATCTGCCTGGTGACGGTATAAACATCATTACCAGAAACAAACGACAGTTTTATCTCTGCGCTATCCTCCTTCTTAGGCCTGCTTTTTAGGAGTTGCTCGGTTTTGATCCTCCTCTGCTTGAGCGCTGGGAACGTACCGAACAGGCCAAAAGATATCGCATCCATAACAGAGCTTTTTCCAGCGCCCATTATTCCTATAAGTACATTTACACCCTTCTGG
>JAJYVY010000019.1 GCA_021791775.1 Microcaldota archaeon
AGAGTGGCGGCGCCAACGAATATAACCATGCCGATTATTGTCGCTATTGCATCTATCCACATCGGATATGTAGAAAAATGCACCAGCGCGCCTCTCATGCCGTCTATAGAGTAGAACAGGGGGTCTATGTGCGCCAGGCCGTTGAGCCATATGGGTAGGGAGGAGCTGACGGGAAAGAGCGCGCTGGAAAGGAAGAAAAGTGGCATCACAAGGAAGTTTATGAGGACCTGGAAGCTCTCTATGTTGTTGATCAACGCGGCTATTATCAGTCCCATCGCAACGAATGTCGCAGCTGCCATGAGCATGAAAAGTATCGCCTCTATGACCCCGACTGCAGAGAGGCTGCCTATAGGTATAATCCCAAAAACTACCACTATTACGAGTATTATGAGTGCAGTGAATACGGCTATGGTGCTGCTGCCGGCTATTTTCCCAAGCACTATGCTGAATCTAGATATAGGCGCGACAAGTATCTCCTTGAGAAAACCGAACTGCTTGTCCCAGATCACGCTCACTCCTGCGAAAATAGAGCTGAAGAGTATCACCATCCCTATGAGGCCTGGCGAAACGAAAGTCAAGTACGGAATGCCGCTGCTTCCTACGTGCAATGCGAATGCACTGCCCAGGCCGACACCGACTATGGCAAGCCAGATGAGAGGCTGCCCCCCGCTGCCTATCATCCTGGATTTCGACTTCAGGAACCTTTTCATCTCCCTGAGCCATATGGTGTATGCTGCATCAAGCGTGCCTGTCATCTTCTCCCCCCTCTGCTGAATTTCGCCCAGGCGGATCCTGCTTCCGCACCCTCCTCGCGGATCCCTCTGCCTGTAAGGCTTATGAATACGTCTTCAAGGCTCGGCCTTTTTATTGTTGTATAATCCAGCTCTATCTTATTGGAATCTGCGATTTTTGCTATCAGCGGTATTACCCTAGACCCGTCCTTTGTGGATATCTCAAGGCCATCTGTGGTCTCTTTTATGCTTTTTATGAAATTCCTATTCTCCAGCAGCCTACAAAGCTCTTTTTTCTTTGCCGCCCCGACCCGCACAATGTCGCCGCCCAGGGAGGTTTTCAGCGCTTCGGGGGTTCCAGTTTTTATTATTTTACCATGGTCGATCACGGCAAGGCGGTCGCAAAGGATGTCCGCCTCCTCCAGGTAGTGGGTGGTTAGTATTATAGTCAATCCCTGCTCCTTGTTCAATTTTATTATGTAGTCCCAAATCTTCCTCCTGGTTTGCGGGTCTAGACCGAGGGTTGGCTCGTCGAGGAACAGCACCTTCGGGTGGTGTATAAAACCTCGCGCGATTTCAAGCCTCCTTCTCATGCCTCCGGAGAATGTGCTCACCAGAGCATCCGCCTTGTCTGATAGTTCGACCAGTTTCAATACATTCGAAATTATCTCCTTCTTGCCCTCTTTGACATTGTACAGCCTTGCGTGGAAATCCAGGTTCTCCCATGCGGTAAGCTGATCATCCAAAGACGGGTCCTGGAAAACTATCCCTATCATCTGCCGCGCGGTGTCCTTGGATTTCAGTACGTCTACTCCGTAGAGCTTTATCGAGCCCGAGGTATGGCTGAGTGTAGTGGTTATCATAGATATTGTTGTTGTCTTGCCGGCCCCATTCGGCCCAAGCAGCCCGAATATCTCGCCGGCTTTTACCGAGAAAGAGATCCCCTTTACTGCAGTGAAGCTGCCGAATCTCTTCACAAGGTCTTTCACCGCTATCGCATCCTGGGATCCGCCTTTGGAGTCAGCCCTGCTGCGCCTGCCGAAAGGATAGTCGGATTCCGAATTGTGCAGCATGCGATCACAAATAAATTCAGGATATTCATCTGGGCAGTCGGATTGATCCCGCTTTCAGGGACCGCTCCAAGAAACACCTGTCATATGCCTTGCAAAGCCGGGATGTGGTCTTTTTCAAGACACCGCAGCATTTACGCATAAGGTTAATACTAGAGCATTATGAAAGTATAAAAAGACGAACGGTAATAGATGATTAGCGGAGAAAATATTCCGGCCGTGCGGCATTGCCGCCAGGCCTGAAAATATAGCAGTTGGAAAGCGATTATTTAACACATGCGATTGCATGCACACTTATTCCATAGATGAAGGAAAGAGACTGGTTGCTGCAGCGCGCAACGCCATAGAGCTTTCGCTGAAAATGCCGAATTTTGAAAAAGGGCTTGTAAAAAATGCGGTAAACGACCTGATGTACAACGACGGCGTCTTTGTTACGATAGAGCACTACCCGGGTAGAACCCTGCGCGGGTGCATAGGGTTCCCCAGGGCTGTAGCCCCTATCAAGGAGGGGGTGGTTGATGCGGCTGTGGCAGCAGCATTTGAGGATCCCAGATTCGTTCCCGTATCACATAAAGAGCTGGATCAGATAGTGATAGAGGTGAGCACTCTTAGCGAACCAAAGCCCATAGGGGGGAGGGCGGAGCTCAGGAGCAGGAAGGTAAAAGTAGGCAGGGATGGCCTCATAGTGAAATATGGGTTTCACGAAGGGCTACTCCTTCCGATAGTCGCAGTGGAGCAGGGCTGGAATTCAAAGAGGTTCCTTGAAGAGACCTGCATCAAGGCCGGGATAGACCAGAGCATGTGGATGCAGCAGGGCGTCAACGTCTATACCTTCCAGACGCAGGTGTTCAGGGAGGAAAGCCCGGGAGGCAGAGTAGTAGAAGTTACACTTAAATAACTGCTGCACAAATTCTTATCATGGGCCCGTAGCTTACCCGCACCGTAACTGTTGTTCTTGTGCGGGGCTAAAAGTCCGGTTGGAGCGCTCGACTGATAATCGAGAGGCCGGGAGTTCAAATCTCCCCGGGCCCATCGCTTGTTTGGAGGTAATAAATAAATAGGTGAAGGTTCCCATTTTTATAACGGTGCTAGGATGGCGGATGCGGGCGATGTTGAAGAGACAGAGAAAGGAGGAGCAGCAGCCGCACCCCAAGTTAACGAAAAGGCAAAAGCGCACTGGAAGGCCGGCAACTCTTTTTTTGAAACAAGCAAAATGCAGGAGGCCATAGCAGAGTACAATGAAGCGGTAAACATAGACCCGAAGTATGCGGATGCCTATTTTAACAGGGCGCTGACATATAGGATACTGCAGGAGTATGACCTCGCCCAGAGGGATCTTGAGAAGGTCATGGAGCTTCAACCGAAGAGCTGGGACGCCCCTCTACTCATAGGCGACATGTCGGAATCGAAGAATGACCTCCTGGGGGCGAAGTTCTGGTACGAGAAATCGCTAGCCAACAATCCCAATTATGCAGAAGCGAAGACGAGACTGCAGAACATCGATGCCATAATGCACGCAGATATGAAGATGCCTGCAGGCTTCCCATCGGGCTCCGGTATAAAGTCATCTACGGCCTACAAACCAGCCCAAGCCGAACAAAAGACCGTAATTGAAGATGGCCAGATAAAGAGACTCGCATTCTATAAATCGGACAGCAACTTCGGGAAGGTCGCAGGTCTCGAAAAAATAAAACAATACCTGACAGAAAACGTGGTGCTTGCGATAAAAACCCCCGCTCTTTTCAAGAAATACGGAAAGCAGCTAGGCCTGGGCCTCATACTGTATGGCCCCCCTGGAGTCGGAAAGACTTACATAGTCAATGCACTTGCCGGAGAGGCGGATGCGAAGGTGTTCGTGGCGCAAATCAACCAGATAATAGATATGTACACGGGAAACACCGAAAAGAACCTACATGCAATCTTCGAGGCAGCGAGAGATAACACGCCGTGCATATTGGTGTTTGACGAGCTTGACGCCCTTGGCGTGAAGCGTGGAGGGGGAGGCGGCGAACAGAGCACTGCGATGAGGTCGGCGATAAATCAATTCCTTGTGGAGATGAACGGCCTTGAGAAGAACCCGGAAGGGATATTCGTGGTTGGGACTACCAACCAACCGTGGGACATCGACCCCGCGCTCAAGAGGAGCGGCAGGTTCGGTGACAGGATATATGTCGGACCGCCAACATATAAAGAGAGAGTTGCGATGCTGAAGCTGGAGACAAAGAACAAGCCTAAAGGCTTCATAAATTATGGAAGGCTTGCCAGGGCAACAACAGGATATTCACCAGCTGACATAAAGAAAGTGGTCGACAAGGCGGCCATGCGGCCATTGCTGCACGAGTACACTACGCGTGCGGAGCGAAAGCTAACGACAGGGGATATAATTGCCGTGCTGAAGAACAAGGACGAAAATGGCAGCTCTCTGGATGAATGGTACTCGATGGTCAAAAAGGACGTTATAAGCAAGACTGAAACGCAGATAGTAGACGGCAAGAAGCAGGAGATAGTGAAGGAGGGAAAACTTGACGCGCAGGAAAAGGTGCTTTACAAGAAAATGATAAAAGACATAAAGAAGAACACGAACTCTTCTAGGATATTCATGAAGAAAATGGCGAGATGGTGGGCCACCCATGTCTTCTGATCCTGCCGGCACAATCAGTCAGTATAAACGATCTGCCAGGAGTTCTCCCCGCTCTTTATTACCTTAACCCTCCTCTCCTTTCCATCTGAATCGTTCACGATTTTCGGCAATTTTATTGATGCCATGTCGTTACCATGTTATAGTTTAAATGGAGGGCGTACGGCTTTCGCCGCACGCCCGGATGGGTTTGGGACTTTATAAGACGTTAGAAACCAGCGCAATATCTGATCGCGTCACCAGCTTTACATTAATATTATGGACGAGCCCATATATATATGGTTTGCATGCATATCGATTATTATGCTTAAGTTTATAGAGGAATAAGATAATAAATTTCATATATAGATAAAAGTAAGATAATTTTATGAGTTTTAAAGTAATATACCAAAAGAATTATATATTTAGATATACGCTAATACATTATGCCAAAAAAAAGAGGGTACCCTGAAGCCGTGCAGGTCGGGCTCGAGGAGCTTAGGGCCAAGCTGCATAGGAAGATTTCCATATCTGTAATTCGTGGGAGGCACTGCCTATACGAGTACAAATACATTGATGACAAAGAGACAGGCGGCAGAACAAAGAAACAATTCTACATAGGCTGGATGGACACAAATGGAAGGTTCAATCCCGCAAAGCACAGGAAGGATTATACCAGGGCCGCAACTATCGAAGAATATTTGGATTCTAGATCATTTCGCTCAAATCCGCAGTATGCATTGGCTCACCCTTCGAAAATCGACAGGGATATACTTAAAGAGCTGAGCATGAACGCCAGAATAACGATGCCAGAACTGGCAAAAAAGCTCGGAATAAGCAGCGGGTCGGCGGCCTACAGGGTCAACAAGCTGATAAGGCTCTACAAAATAGAAAAAACTCTAGAGATATATCCAGAAAGGTTCGGCTTCGTGAGGTTCATAATCACCGCAAAGTTCTACGGCAAGATTCCGGATCCCAAGGATTTAAGGGTGCTTCTAGAAAGCGAGCCCAGGGTGCAGCTCGCGGCGTTGATGAAGGGCGACCTCGACCTTCTCATATACATAATCGTAGAGAACACCACGCTATTGGAGCAGATAATCTACAAAATAAGATCTGATAGAATATTCGCCGGGAGCAGCTCGGTGTGGAACATAGGGTATCTGAGGGAGACTTATGGATATGTGCCGCTGAGGGACGCTTTCTTCAAGTTACTTGAATCTAGGATATGGATGAGAAGCAGGGATTCGCCGAGAAGGGGCAGGGACCAGCTGCTCATGAGGGAGTATGCGACTTTGAAAGATATGAACTCCGATTCTGGCATGGATTTCATAGAAATAGACGAGAGGCATGGGCTTAACAGGGGAAGCGCGCAGTATACATTCCACCACCTTATAGAAAGAGGGCTGATAGAAAAAGCCACGATAAAGATGGGCGACCTGCCCATGAGGTTTTCGATGTACTTGCAAATGCGGCAGACTGACGTGGTAGCGTTCGCTGGAAGCAGGACAGCATACTTCGCCAGCATAGTAGAGGACGCAGATACGCCCACGAACAGGTATGCCCTGGTTGGCGATGTATCGGCCCCATATGGCATAGCATTCCTGATGCCTGTATTCGAATACAGCGCAGACATGGCATCATTGCTGGGCAGCACGATAAAGGGCGTAGAAATCGAGAGTTCTATAATACTAGAGTATATAGTAGGCTATCCTGGGTTCAGGAGATTCGATAACAATCAGTCTCCGCAGGCTAAGATATTAAAGGATATGACACACACCTAGCACAAGGCAGATGTGCACCTAAGAATTATATTTACGTAGTGTCCTTGTCTGCTTCTCCGTCTCCCATGCATTACACCTGTTGAAAATTCAGTGAGAAGTATTAAAAGGCTTCCTATCCGGAAGCGTTACAGGATTACATGGCTAAAATGGCCTTCAAGGCATATCATCAATGGCCATATTCAATAGCCCTGGCCCCCTTAGCAATGCGAACGGAGGAGCCCACACCATTCATTGGCGGGGAATGTCATGTTAAAGGCCTTAGCCGGGATGCCACGCCATCGGGCTGCCCCCTCTTTATATCTTCTTATATGGTTTCATACGCTCATCTACTATATCGTTCGATAGCTCTGCCACATCGGCGCGATCCACTCCGCGTGAAAGTTTGCTCTTGTATGAAATAAGCACCTTTCTGTCGATTACAGGGATCCTTACGCCGAAAATGGTCCTCCTTCTTGTGCATCCTGCCATAAACGGGAAGCTCACCCATTGCTTTGCCTTTGCGTCGAATATCTTTACCTTGTCAGCACCAAATATGTCTATGGTCTGCCCCTTGTACCTTAAGGTAATCAGGAGCGGTATTCTCCAGTGCCTGTCGGTGTACCTGGACGGGCCGTATACTGCCCACTTTGATATCGAAGGGATGATGCGTTTGATGTCTATTTGCCTTACGTCTATGTCTATGTCAGCCAACCTTCTCTTGGAGCCGTATACCCTTGCCGCAAATCCACCGGATACTTCAAACTTGACCTTGTTGCGCTCCAAAATCCCCACAATCCACTTCAATGCAACCTTCGTGTCCCTCATATTTCCACCAATCATAAAAACTGCGGGGGCGGACTTTAAGTTCAAGGCCTTAGCCGAGACGCCACGCCATCGGGCTAATCCTCTGTCCTTATCATTAAATATGCTTCCGTATATTTCTATGTGCTCTGTGGGGAAAGGTTATGCGTATTTATAAGTTTAACAGCTTATTACCTATCATGAGATTCTCCAATAAAGTAGTATTAGTTACCGGTGCTAGTAGAGGCATCGGAAAGGCAATCGCACTAGGTTTTGCTAAGGAAGGGGCCAAAGTCATTGTAAACTACGCAAAGGCGGCTGCCAAAGCGAATGATGTAGTCAAGAAGATAAAATCTCTCGGCTCCGATGCAGTTGCTATCAAATGCGATGTCTCTAATGAGGCTCAAGTTAAGAGGATGTTTGGCGTCGCCATCAAGCGGTTCAGAAGGCTAGATGTGCTGGTTAACAATGCGGGCATAGTATTCGACATGCCCTTTGAGAAACGAACAGTAGAGCATTGGAAAAGGACTCTCGATGTCGACTTACTTGGTGTATTTTTATGCTCCAAGTACGCTGCCGTGCAGATGAAGAAGCAAGGGAGTGGGAATATAGTTAGTATATCATCTACAAACGGAATAAATGACTATGCTACTTATTCGATGGATTATAGTGCAGCCAAGGCTGGTGTGATAAACATGACTAAGAGCCTAGCGGAGCATCTTGGTCCTAATATACGTGTGAACTGCATAGCTCCGGGCTGGGTCGATACTGATATGAACAAAGATCTTCCAAAATCATACGTTAAGAGCGAAACTGCCAAAATCCCATTAAAAAGGTTTAGCCAGCCCGAGGAGCAAGCCAACGTAGTACTCTTTCTAGCCTCTGATGAGGCAAGCTTTGTGAACGGATGCGTCATTACCGTAGACGGCGGGTACAGATAGTCCTCTTGGAGAGCAAAGCAGATCCCTATCAGATTTAAGGCCTCTTGGTTCAGAAAATCTTTTCATAAACCTGAAAACTTAGGAACCCGGACCTCCTGACGACAAAATGGGAAAACACCAGAATCGCCCCAACGACAACTTCTGGTAAAGCATTCAAGGCCTTAGCCGGCTCTTCATACAATCGGTCCGGCTCCCTACGATGGTGTCTTCCAGATAGTCTTTTTGACATTGTTTTTCATCCTTTTAAACAGAAATACCTTTCCAATTGTCTTTATTCTGCCTTTAGCTATTACAATTCCGGCATTTTCAGGTAGAGCAATCACACTGGCCTTATGGGTTCTTATAAAATCAACTACATCCTTGTCATCTTTAGAGCTGTAATGGCATTGGATTACATGGTCTTTGGCAAGATTCAGACCACGGAGATCCTTTATTCTTACTATGTTTTTGTCAGAATCACCTCCGAAGAATGCAGTGCCTATGTGTTTGCCAAGAATTATGGCGCCTGCGCTACCACCATAGATTATTCCCCCAGATTTGAAGTACTTGGATAGAAGTTTGTCAAAGCCACTTGCCCGAACAGAGTTAAGCAAGCTAAAAGTGTTACCGCCGCCAATATAAACTGAACCATACTTGTGCATATCACTATAGTTTCTGTTTGACAAATCTGTCCACATATCTATCTTGTAAAATCCATGCGAAGCCATGGTCTTTCTAAACCAATCGAAGCAAGCGCCCATTGTGTGAGCTTTTTCTGGCATTGCAATTGGGATATAAAGTAACCTTTTGGTTTTTGGGATAGCGGCCACAAAAAGCCGATCCAATCTCCTAGTTTGGTTTGAATCTCCGCCCCCCGAAAGAAACAACTGTCCCATAATGTCTGATCCGCATGTATTATATTAAAACTTCTCTTCAAAGTGAGGAACCCATTGCTTTATCGTCAATAGGCCTTAGCCGGGAGTCGGACCCGGTCTTGAAGGTCCACAGCCTTCCGTGCGAGCCGTTACACCACTAAGGCCATCAGCTTTTATAATGGTTTCATGCTATTTAAGGCTTTTTGGTGCGAACGGGCTCCTGGCGCCGAATAGCCTATAGTGAAAATACTCAACAGAATGGCCGAGTTTAGATTTCCTTTGCAGGTTGGCAGCGAGGTAACTCGATCTCATAAGCAGTTCCCTCTCCACTGCGTTGCGGCTGATTGCGTGCGCTGCTGCATAGTTCGACATTATCATAGAGGACATGATTACATCATTTGTTATTTTTCGGCCGTGGCAAACGCTCATAATCCTGTATGAACCAGGGCTTATCCCCTCATCTCTGCTCTTTTCGTGCCATAGGAACTCGTACATACCAGTTATCCTATGGCCTGCTCCGATTTCGACCACCAGATCAAGTGCATTAAGAAGGTTCCTGTCGAGATCGAATGGGTGCGAGTGCAGTTTTTCAACTATTTTATCGCACCGCACCGCCCCCAGGTTTATTAAGAAAGGGATTCCGTGCATGGCTCTGATAAATATGCTATTCGGGTCTTGGTGAAGCTCCCCATCTATTATCAGCCTGTCAAAATCGGCTGGCAGGATCTTTGCAAGCTTCTTATGGCATCCCTTGGCCCTTTCCCTGCAGACCGCAAAATGCGGATATCCGTCTTGCCACTCCTCTTTCTTTGATATGACTACATTCTTTTGGTTGCTTGGAAGCAGGTCAGAAATGAGGAATATGGCTCTCGACGCTTCTTCCTTCCTTCCTATAAATGCGATATTGGCCGCTGCCTCTAGTGCCATCCAGGCAAAGGCGAGCATGTAGATGCCTGCCTCTGACGCAACAAGCCCGGAAATGCTGCCGCCTTTGTACCTAGTTATTGTGAGCTTGCTCTTATTTGCAGGTATGTATGGCGCGATCGGCCTGGAAACCGGTTCTTCGATTTTTATTTGCGGATAGGAGGTTGGGTCTCTCTCTATCCTCCTAAGTGCCGCATTGCACGAGCTCACGTTTTCGAACCTGATTCCTGTATCGAAGCTTTCAGACCCTGATTGCACCCTTATACACCTTTTTTGATCAATATCTACCCTTTCGATTTCGTTGAATTGAAGAAGCGCGCTTATGGGTCCCCATCCGGAGATTATGTGAGCCGCATAATGGCAGTCGTTCTTTTGGGCATTACGCTCCGCTGTTAAGCTATCCTCAGCCATCGCGACCCTCTGCATCATCAGCTTCCCTCCTATATGATTTAATTCAGCTGCATGCCTGCTCACCAACCTCTTGGCATTTCTCCTGTTGAACCTGCCCAGCCGCTCTTGCATGGCTCGTCCCCAACCGCTCCGCCTGCTGCATGTGAAATATGGCATTGCGCCGCTTCCTGCGGCAGGATGGAAATCTGAGTTTCCCATTTCATCAGGATAATAATATATTTATCAAAGTAAATATTTATATACTTTGATATAAATAATTGGAATATAGACACTTAAAGGATAATCCTGGCATGTAGAGCGCTATAGCTTTATTTATCGCACGGCACAAATCTTAGCTAACTACAAATGTTTATAAATCTTTACTTAAATGTATCGATATGGTTGCGGGTGAAAAGCCAAAAGATGAAATTTGGGCTCTTAGGAAGGCCATAACTAGGCCGAATTATGCCGTAATGGAGCTCCTACTGAAGAAGTCTCCAAGGACCACGAAAGAGCTTTATTCGGTTTTGGAGAAGAAATTCACAAGAAAAACTCTGATAATAACACTGAGGGAGCTCTCGCTGGATCTTAATGTCATACAGCCTACTCACATACGTACAGAGAAAGGCTATGGGCTGGGTTACAGGCTAAATCCGGAAATAAAGGACGTGGTAAAGGGCGTGCAGAAGCTTTCCGCCATAATAGAATCGATAATACAGAAGTAGTTATTATTCCTTTAGACTGACCCTTTTCTGGTTTTTGTACATTTCCGAGACCTCTTTGGTGGTTGTCGCCTCCTCGGGGCTTTTATCGCTCCTTATAGCGCTCTCTCCGACAAGGCGCGGGAATCTTAGCGCGAATCCTGTTTCGATTCCGCTCTTTTCTTGAGACCTGCCGCATGTGTGCGTTGGCGACCTAGTTATCTCGTCAGCCTTGATGGTCACTACGTACTTCGGGTAGACCCAGAAATCTGGCTTTATCACAGCATCGACCCTGACGGGCTTCTCCTTAACCGCCACTTTTTCCAAGGTCTTCCTTAGTTCCACCATCTGCTCTTCAGTAAATCCGCTCCCGATCCTTGATATTGTCTCAAACATATCCCTCTTCTCGTTGTATGTCGCGCACAGCAGCCCTCCAAATCCGAATTCGCTTCTCATTCCTTTACCTATGTAGTATCCCACTATTACAAGGTCCAAGGTGTCTGACAGTTCACCTTTGTAGCTTCTTTTCAGCTTTATCCAGCTGAACTTCCTCGCACCTGCCACGTATTTGGCTTGTGGGTCCTTGGCTACGATTCCTTCAAGGCCATTCTCGATAGCATCCTCAAAAAATTCTTCTAGTTCTTTCGGCTTTGTCGTGATTATCATTGTGGACGGGCGCAGTATGGACCCGTGCTTTAGCAGCTCCGTCAATGCTTTCCTCCTTTCAATGTATGGAGCGTCCATCATGTCCTTGTTGCCGAGCAGCATTATGTCGAAAACAAAGAGGTGCAGGGGCAGCGCAATGGCCTTTTCCTTTATCCCGTGCTTCCTTTTCCTCTGTATCGTCTTCTGGAAAGGCAGGAACTCATCAGTCTCTTCGCTGTATGCAAGCGCCTCTCCGTCCAGTATTACCCTGTCGACCTTTACCTCATTTATTACAGCTTCGACTATGTCCGGAAACATCTCTGTCGTATTTTCCAGCCTCCTTGAGAATATTTTTACCTTCTTGCCATCCTTGTGTATTTGGCACCTGAAGCCGTCGTATTTGTGCTCTACCGCGCTCTCCCCGTGCATTTTTTCCAGTATCTGTTCTGCTGTGGGCAGTCTCTCCGCCAGCGCCGGCCTTATGGGCTTGAATATGGTGACCTTGAACTTCTCTATCGCGCTTATGCCCTTCTTCGCTATCGTTTCGCCTACAAGCCCAAGGTCGCTGCATAGGTTGTATGCATTTTCGAGTTTATCCTTGCTTTCCCTGCCTCCGCAATATGCGACCGACAGTGCCTCCAGTATTGTTGCGTCGCCCAGCCCCAGCCTGAGGGCGTCCATAGGGTATTTAGCTGCGTACTTTGCCTCTTCCGGAGTCGCCTCGGCCATGACTGAAGCAAGCAGCTTTATCTTAGCATCTTTGCTTCCGCTTCCTGAAGTCTCTGCGATTTTGAGCATTTTATTGTAGAATTCCATTATTGTAAGGCGGTCTGAGGTCATCCTCTTGAGTCTGCTCCTCTTCTTAATCGATTCGGCGGCCAGCCCCATATCTCCCAGCTTCCTGTATTCTCGCTCCACCTCCTCTTTTGGCACTCCGGTTGCAAGGGCTACGGATTCCTGCACCATCTTTTCTGCCATGCCGAATTCGATGCCCTCGAAGGATGGGGACAGCACACCTTGCGTTATGTATACAATAGGGCGTACTTCGTTCGCCGACGCATCCTTGAATATCTCGGCCATGACTTCGATCATGCTCAACCTTGAGGCTATAGAAGAAAGCCTATCGTAGTATTCCGAGAGCTTACTGAACAGCATTCAAAGCACTAAAATATATATCAATGGCAGGTAGACGATGAGCTGCTTATCCAACCGCATTTGTACTGCGATGTGCAGGAGTTGCCGCCAAGGTCTGTCGTATAATATGGCGATTGCGACATCGCACCGAGGCACTCTACGCCGAACAGGATTCCTGAGAAGTTGTTGTTCTGCACTTTTATTGAAGAAGAGCCGTTGAGTATAAATCCTATTCCGCTTCCAGGCTGCGCGTTGTTATTGGTTATTGACAGGTCGGTCGAGTTTACTACGCTGTATGCCACAGAACCGGCGAATACATCATCGTCTAATAGGCTTCCGCCTTCAGCGCCGGATACGAGTATTCCATACTGTGGGCTGGTGATGTTGTCGTATTGGGCATAGACATAGCCGCTTTTTGTGAGATTCAGCGCAGCCTGGTACGGCGCACTTGTAGAGTTTAAGAGTATGGTGTCATTGAGAAGCTTCAGAGTCGAGTTTGTGCCGGATAAGACAGTGTCGAATCCTTTTACGTAACAGTTCTCTACTGTGGCTTGTGCGTTCTTGGCGGACATCAACGCGCCTCCGTGGTTTGCAAGTATGGTTGCTCCCTGGCAGTTCAGTATGGTGGAATTGCCATATACGTTGAAGCAGGTGGTTCCGGCGGTGTACTGATTGCCGGTTGTGAGGGTGAACCTGTTTGACGCGAAGGTGGCGGCGCAATGCAGATTTGAAAGAGGGGTCAGGACGGCGAGCCAGTGGCATCCACTCCCACTCGCTCCGTAGTTTATCCCTCCGTATTCGCTTCCCAATCCGCTGGACTGCGCGGAGCAAACATAATCAAGTGTTGAGGATCCGGACATGGTGTTGTTCATCACTGTGTTGTTTATAGAGCTGCCCTGCAGGCTCATTCCGACATAGCCGTGATACCCTCTGTTGCTCGCCACCACATTATCTCTTGAGCTGTTGAGCAAGAGGCTGGCCGAAGATGAGGAAGATGCTGAAGTGAAATTGTTGTACGCAACGAGATTGTCATTAGAGTTCAGCAGCCCTATGCCGTAGTAGGTGGTGGCGGATACGGAATCCTTGACTATGCTGGAGCCATTCACCCTATTAAACGAGACTCCATAATCCTCGCTTGAGAAGCTGCTGTTGCTTACACCGATATCTGAGGAGTTTGTTGCATTTACTCCGACTCCGTATCCCGATATCCTACATCCCGTGACAGTAACGTTTGTGACGCCATTTATGGCAATGCT
>JAJYVY010000020.1 GCA_021791775.1 Microcaldota archaeon
CGTACATAGATGCCATAATGCTGCGGTGCGAGAAATGCGGATCTGAGATGAAAAGGATAAATGACGTGATAGACGTATGGTTTGACTCCGGAAGCTCTTTCAGGGCCAGCATGACTCAGGAGGAGTTCGACAGGCTTTTCCCAATGGATTACATAATAGAAGGCAAAGACCAGCTCAAGAACTGGTTTTCCTATCTTCTCAAAGTCAGCGCCATGGCATATGGAAAGAGGCCGTACAAGAACATAGGCATAGACGGCATGCTGCTAGACGAGAAAGGCAGGGAAATGCATAAGAAGCTTGGCAACTACGTTAGCCTTGACGAAGTGTACGATTTTGTAGGCGCAGACACATTCAGGCTGTGGTGCACAGACCATACCCCCTGGCTGGACCTAAATTGGAATGAGTCAAACCTAAAGGATGCCGGAAAAGCGGTGCTTATACTGTACAACATTTCAAATCTTTTGGGCGAATACCAGAATGCAGCCGGCTACAAGCCGAAACTCAGGAAAAAGATGTCTACGAGAGGGATGGACCTTGAGGAGGCGTGGATTATATCAAGGCTGGAGTCGATGATAGACGAAATTACAAAAGCTCTGGATGATTACAGGGCTGCAGACGCGGCAGCGCTTGCAAAATGGTTTGTTACAGAGGACTTCAGCAGGTTCTATCTAAAGCTGGCAAAGAAAAGCGTCCTTTATGGAAGCAGGAAAAAGGCGCACCGGGTGATAGATACCATCAGCTATGTGCTGTACAAGACTATTTTGGCCATGTCACCGATAATTCCGTTTGCAACAGAGAGCATCTATCTGGAAAGATATGCAGGCGGCGGCAGCATATTCCTTGAGAGCTGGCCAAGAGCGAATTCTGGGGCCATAGACAACGAACTGAGTAGGAGCATGGAGGTTGCAAGAGATGCGATAACGGCGATACTAAACAGCAGGGAAAAGGCCAATATACCATTAAGGCAACCCATATCAAAAGCCATACTGGAGATGACAGATGACTATGCATACACGGCAGCGCAGCAGCTCTCGTTGATAATAGAATCCCTGGTAAATGCAAAGCGCCTTGAGTTGAGAAGGGTGTCAGGCATAAAGCGCGAGGTAGTGCCATTATTTGCAAAAATAGGGCCGGAATTCAAGGAGAGGGCATCCGAAGTTGCGGAGCAGCTAAAGAATGCGGATGCTGAACAGCTAGAGAGATCTGTAGAAACCGATGGAGTGTATGCGTTGCAGACAAAAAGTGGCCCAGTAAACATAAGAGCGGAGCACTTTACAATAGTCCAGAAAGCCGAACAGAGCGATGCGATGCCATTCAAACACGGCATCGCGTACATAGACAAAACGATAAGCAGGGAGCTCAAGGACGAGGCCATGCTGAGGGAGTTCGAAAGGAGCGTGCAGCTTACAAGGAAGGAACTAGGGCTGACAAAAGCCGACAGCATAGAGCTAAACTACGAAGCCGTAGGGGAGTTTGCGCTATTGCTGAAAGCGAATGCGAAACAGCTGAAGAAAAGCCTGAAGGCAATAAAGCTGGGTGAAAAAATAGATCAAAACGGGCTGGTAAAGGGATTAGACATAGAGGGAGAAAGCGTAAGGGTGTCTGTCAGCAAGCTGCAACCAGATTTGATACATGGCTAATATTCAATAACAACCTTCAAGGAAGCGCCTTCCTTCCTAAAAACCTTATATCCCCCGCTCGGGAGTTGCGGATCTACTATTATCAGCGTACCTTCCTCGAATTTTTTATCATTTTGAATTTTCGCAAGCACTTCAGATGCGAATTTTTCTTTCCCCAGCGGATGCTGGATGTTAGAGAGGTAAATGACATTTGGCGCATCTTCCGACGCTATCCTCTCAAGGTAGTCTACTGCATTTATCTGAACTGGCTGGAATTCTGGAATTTCTTTGGCCAGCTGGACTAAAGGCAACGGGTAATATCCATTTTGGGCTCCGGGTTCGGGGGTCGGATCATAGCCCGGCTTTTTAAAATACCTCTTAGACTCCCCCGCATCTGTTTTCAAGGTGATGCAGGCACGGCCGTCACTTTCAAATTCGATAGCGCCAACAACCTCACCCTGCCTATTCTCTGGCCCAATTGCCCGTATTAGCCATTTTTTCGCCTCTTCGGCGCCAACATTCAGCGCCGTTCTAAGAGATTCGGGCGCGCTGTCATCAACTTGTTGCTGGATTGGTGTGACATGCTGGCCGAGTTTGTCTGTAACCTCCTTCAGCCTCCCTATCAAGTGGCGGTGGCCATCGATAGTAGTTTCAATCATGAAATCATTAAACAACATTTCAGGTATGTGTACCGTTCCTGGTGTGTCCCCTAATTCCAGGCAGTCAACCGCTGCCTCTCTTCTTCCACGTCTTTCTATAAGCTCCATGCCCATCTTATTTTTTCTCATCTCATTTTCCTTACGGAGGAGATCGGCAAGATTGAGAAACTGAAGCGATTCTATATCGACTACCGCCACGCTTTCCAGTTCGACACCAGCATTGGTTATCCCTGCTATAAGCTTCAAGTCCGGGACTCCGCCTCCAGCAATTCCAGCAAACCTCACCGTTTTGAAGCCCTTCAGAAATTCTGGTAAATCCCGGCTTAAGAAGCTGTAAGGCACGAGCTCGTTTGATACAGGATAATCAATATTCTTTTTTGCCGTGCTTTCTTCTGAGCCTTCTTGTTCTTCCCTTTTTTTGAGGACTTTTTGCGCTTCCTTTATTATTGATGGCGGAACCTTCATGCGCCACTTCATCCCTTTCGGCTTTACATCTAGATGGATGGGCTCGACATTAGTGCTTTCCCTTTCATGCTCCTTGTCCACCATGATCTTCAATAAATTTATGGCTTGGATGATATTTATTTGTTCCTATGCCCACATCGAATCAAATAGCAAAAGTACAAAATCAGACCGTTATGCCTCTTCCTCGGCAACCACTCCGCTTTTCCTCCTCTTGAATGCCATCCTCCTGTCCATGCGCCCCCAGCAATCCCTGCATATGACAAGCCTTCTTGTCTTGGGGCTTCTCTGGGTGCTTTTCACACACGCATCGCAGACCTTCCTGCCACAGTAGTTGCACAGCTCGTATCTGTAGATCTCTCTTTTGCAACGTTCGCAAAGCATTATCATACTCTCACACTGTAACTTATAAAAATTTAAGGTGGGATAAACCCACAGAGGATACTTTCATGAGAGCATATATAAAAACTTATGGATGCACGCTCAATCAGGCAGATGGGGAGATAATGGGAAATCTCCTTGCAGAAGATGGTTTTTCCATAGTAGACAACGAAGACGAAGCGGACCTCGTGGTCCTTAATACATGCACCGTGAAGAAGCCGACAGAACAGAAAATAATGCATAAAATGGCGGGCCTGTCTTCTGCAGGCAGGAAGTTCGTGATTGCGGGCTGCATGGCATCAACAAGAAAGGACACGCTGAGCAAGCTCTTTCCGGAATCAGGAATAATCACTACTAAAAGCATACAGATGATCGGCGAGGCTGCAGCCGCATCAATAAAAGGCTCTGGAGGGGTATTCGATGCTTCAGGAAGAACAGACAAATCGGTATTTCTAAATCCCAAAGAGGGGGTGATAGCTAAAATCCCGGCCAATGACGGATGCCTAGATTCCTGCTCGTTTTGCGAAAGTAAACTGGCACGGGGCCCATTGAACAGTTTTTCGCCAGAACTTATAATTGGAGCAATAAAGAAAAGCATTGCCATGGGCGCAAAAGAAATACAGCTCACCTCGCAGGATATGGGTGCCTACGGTAGGGACAGGAGGACGAATGTAATAGAGCTGATGAGAAAGGTGACCGAAATAGAAGGCGATTTCAGAGTAAGAGTTGGGATGATGAACCCAGAGCACCTAAAAGGCATAGTTGATGAATTTGCTTCGCTTCTCACAGACAGGAGATTTTACAGATTTGTTCATCTGCCGGTGCAATCCGGCAGCGACAGGGTACTATCCCATATGAACAGGAGGTGCACAGTCGACCAGTTTGAAGAGCACGTCATAAGGCTTAGACAATTGGTACCAAACCTGACCCTAGAAACCGACATAATAGTTGGATATCCAATAGAATCCTTAAACGATTTTGATGCAACTTTTGAAATGCTAAAAAGAGTAAAACCGAACGTAACAAACATCTCCAAGTTCTGCCCACGCCCAAAAACAAGAGCTGCTAGGCTGAAACAAATCAACAACAGAGAGGTAGATAGGAGAAGCAACGCAATCTCGCGGGAGGTCCGTGCCATACAGAAGCATTTAAACGAGAAATGTGTCGGCGCAATAGAAAGGATAACGATAACGGAGCTTACCCAGAAATCATCGAATGGGAGGAATGGCTCATACAGACAGGTTGTACTTCCAGGAGTGCGAGTAGCGCCAGGCAGGAGTATTGATGCATATATATATGCTGCTTCGGCAAATGTATTGTATGGAAGAGCGCTTTAGGTGCAGTGATGTACGCCGACACTATAGAAAAGGAATTGAGAAAGCAGGGCATAAAGACTGGTGACAGGATAAAGGTAGAGTACTCTGGAGTCACCATTGAGGGCGAGCTTATGCCAAAGACCGGGGTAGGCAGCCCAGATACAATAATCGTGAAACTGAAAAGCGGTTATAACATAGGAATTAATTTTGTCGGCACCAGGGTAACCAAAATCGCTGAATCTGAGGGGCCAATAAAATTCCCAGCAGCAAAACTAAAGCAGGATCAAGACCTGCCAAAAATATCCTTAATAATAACTGGGGGGACGATAGTCAACAAGATAGATTATAGAACCGGCGGCGTCTATCCCCTCATCAAACCAGAGGAGCTATTCCACGATGTGCCTGAATTGTCAAAAATAGCAAGGATCGCTATGAAGAACCCGTTCAGCATGGCCAGCGAGGATCTCTCATATTCGGAATGGAAAACCCTGGCGGAGGAGGTTGTGCGCGAACTGGGCTCTGGGTCTCGAGGCGTGGTGATTGCAATGGGCACAGACACAATGCACTATACCGCCTCTGCCCTCAGTTTCATGCTGCAGAACCTGAACGCGCCGGTAGTCATCACCGGAGCGCAGCGCAGCGGCGACAGAGGTTCGAGCGATGCGTTCATGAACCTGATATGCTCGGCGCACATAGCGGCGAAATCCGACATAGCTGAAGTTGGGATCTGCATGCATAAATCGAGCTCTGACAACGAGTGCCAGTTTCTGCGCGGCACTAAGGCGAGGAAGATGCATTCAACAAGAAGGGATGCATTCAGGCCGATAAATGATACGCCTATTGCTTATGTGAATAAGGAAGGGGGGATAAAGTACAATGGCCAGTACAAAAAAATATCAGGAAATAGCAAGACAACGGCCAAAACAAAGTTCGAGGGCATGGTAGCGCTGATTAAAACATACCCTGGCTCAGACCCTGCGGTAATAGATTTTTATCTCAAAAGAGGTTACAAGGGGATTATAATCGAGGGCACTGGAATGGGGCACACGCCGGTAACCCCGTCAAAAAAGGAAATGTCGTGGATTGGGCCGATAGGGGAGGCCATAAAGAAGGGGGTCGTGGTCGGCATGACGACGCAAACTCTTTATGGGAGAGTGAACTCAAACGTTTATACCAACCTAAGGAAGATAAGCGAGCTGGGAGTCGTCTACTGCGAGGACATGCTACCAGAGACGGCGTATGTGAAACTCGGCTGGCTTCTTGGAAACTATGATGCAAACGAGGCAAAGGAGCGGCTCAACAAAAATATCGCAGGGGAAATAAGCAGTCGCACAGAACTTGGCGAATTCCTGGTGTAGATATGCATGATGAAGAGTACTACAAAAGCATAGGTTTCATGTGCGGGCTTGAACTCCATCAGAGGCTCGCCACCGCGCATAAGCTCTTCTGCGATTGCCCTACAAACATAATAGCGGCCAAAGATGGCAGCAGGAATTCCCTGTCAAGGCAGCAGAGGGCTATAGCTGGCGAACTCGGCACAATCGACGTGTCGGCCGGGTTCGAGGCGGAGAGGGGCAGGACCTTCATCTACAATGTTGTTGGAGGGAAGTCCTGCCTTGTTGAGATTGATGAAGAGCCGCCGCACGAAATAAATAAAGAGGCAATGCGCACGGCTCTGGCTTTCGCAAAAGCCCTCAAAATGAAAACTGTCGACGAAATACAGCCGATGAGGAAGGGGGTAGTCGATGGCAGCGACCCCAGCGCATTCCAGCGAAGTGCAATGATCGCATTTGACGGCCATATCGATGTAAATGGCAACAGGGTGGAAATACCATCAATCTTTCTAGAGGAAGAGTCGTGCAGGGCTGAGGCGATCCACAGCCACGAAGTAGTATACAATGTTGAGATGCTAGGAGTCCCGCTTGTCGAGATAGACACGTGGCCGTACATAAGGTCACCGAAAGAGGCGAAGGAGATCGCCCTGCAGATAGGCACGATGATGAGGATATCAGGAAGGGTGCAAAGAGGGATAGGCTCTGTAAGGCAGGACGTCAATGTTTCGATAAAAGGAGGGTCGAGGATAGAGATGAAAGGCCTCCAGGAGATAGATTATGTAGACATGTACATAGACAACGAGGTGAAGAGACAGCAGGAGCTCCTGAAGATACGCGATGAGCTGTTGAAAAGGGGGGCGTCGGTAGGCGCGGCAGCAGACCTAACAAGCATATTCAGAGGCACAAAGGTAAAGCTGATTTCAGGCCACGAAGGCAAAGACGGAGTTGTATACGGTTTTAAACTGTCGGGGTTTGCAGGCCTGCTCGGCAGGGAAGTTTCACCAAAAAGGAGGCTGGGCACCGAAATAAGCGACTATGCAAAATCTGCAGGAGTGGGAGGGCTGCTGCACAGCGACGAGGATTTGAAGGGATACGGTTTTTCAGGCAAGGAAACCGATGAGGTGGAAAAAAAGCTGGGCGTAGGGAGAGGAGATTCGTTCATAGTAATAGCAGGCAGCGCAGGAAACGTTGCCAACGCAATAAAGTTTGCGATGGAAAGGGCGAAGTATGCGCTTATCGGGGTTCCGCCGGAAACAAGGGGGGTGATAGGAGACAACACATACACTACAAGGTTCCTAAGGCCTCTTCCTGGAGGCTCAAGGATGTACCCTGAGACCGATGTCAAAACGTTTGTAATCACAAAACAGATGCTTGCCGACGCAGATTCATTGGCCCCTGACATAGACGCAGAAGAAAGAAGGCTTATGGCGCAGCTAAAGGATAGAAACCTTGCAAGAAGGATGATGCTTTCGACACGGCTTCAGACATACAAGGGGCTTGCGGAATCGTCAGCCGAGCCGGCGTTTATTGCGAACGTTTTGTTACAAAAAATGACAGAATTGCGGCGGGCGGGATTTGATGTTGATGCGATAGGGGACGAGCGCCTTGAAGAGTTGTTCTCCGCGTATGAGAAAAAGAAGATAACGAAGCAGGCTGTCGAAGAGGTGCTCAAGGCGCTGTCAAAGAGGGACCAGAAAGTGGGCGAGATAATCGGACAGAACAAGCTGCAAAGGATAACCGGAAGCGCGCTAAAGAGGCTTGTCGAAGATGCAAAGAAGAAAGTTCAGGGCAGGGAGCAGGTAATAAAAGAGGTAATGTCGAAGCACAGGCTCAATGTTGACGGAGCAGAACTGAATGGGATCCTGAAATGAACGGCCACCGGCCTTCCAGGATCAGATGAAATGCGGTATGACGAATATGGCTACAAGGATGTTTGTCAGCACTATAAACGTTATTACCGTGTATATTACGTTTCTTCTTTGGAAGAACCACAACACGGACAGCAGCACCCGCGCCACAGGGGTCGCTATAAGCACTGCCAAGCCTAGCATTATATAGTACACTCCGTCAAGCGATTCAAGGCCGTTAAGCATAGCGCCGAAGCCTATCACAGAGCTGTTAAGTTTGGATGTGGGAGATGCTATAATGGAAATGGCGTATCTGCTTGCGGAAGGCATAAGCAGCAGCAGGGCAAGCCCAGTGAGTATTATGATTATGCTTGCCACCACTCCTATACGCAGCGTGTTTCCTATAATGTATTCCAAATCAGTCATAGTATTCCCCTAAGTATCATTTCAGTGCCGAGTACCACAAGCACCATTATGAAAATGGTGCGTATCACCACATTATCCATCGAGTTTAGCTTCTTTGAGCCGATATACGCGCCTATGAGCACCCCGACTGCCGCAGTCCCGGCTATGAACGGCTGTATATAGCCAAGCTTCCAGTATATGGCAGTGCCCACAGCTGCGGTCACCCCTATCATGAAGTTGCTTGTCGTTGTGCTAACCTTCTGAGGAAGGTTCATCGCCTGGTCCATGCCCAGCACCTTCAGAACCCCCGAACCCACGCCCAGCAGACCAGATATTATGCCCGCGGCAAGCATCACCGCCTCTGACTGGAACCACCTTATGCCGTGGTAATTTACCTTCCTTTTCAGGTATTCGTCATAATAGCTCCCTTTAAGCTGAAATAATGTTGTAGTTTTGTCTGCAGGCATGCGTTTTGGCAGCTCCAACCTCCTTCTCTTCAGCGACTGATAGACAGAGGTCAGCAACACCACCCCGAATATCACAAAAATCACAGACAGCGCCCCTATCTTGTAGATATAAGCGGCAATCAGGGATCCCCCTATCGCGCCAAGCGTAGTAGCAATCTCCAGTGACATGCCTATCTTTATATTGGTTATCCTGTCGCGCACATACGCGCTCGCGGCCCCGCTCGAAGTTGCAATAGTGGCTATTAGGGCAGCTCCGGCGGCGTAATATAACGGCACCCCAAGCCCTAAAGAGAGCAGCGGCACAAGCACTATCGCGCCCCCTAGCCCAACCAGGGAGCCTATGAATCCTGCAGCAACGCCTCCAACCAGCAGCAGAATGAAAAATAACAGCACCATACTCAAAATACGCTGCCCTTTTATTAAAAGCTTTGGCTCAGGCGCCATTGCTTTTCAAGTCACTGCCGGATTGGATTGCGGATGCGGCCATGCTAGATGTACCTCCCGCCGCCTTTTGTCACAAGGACATCATCCTCTATCCTTACCCCTCCGAACCCCGATATGTATATCCCAGGTTCGTTGCTGAAGACCATGTTCTCTTCAATTTTCTCCTTGCTGTTCGCCGTCAAGTTGGGCCCTACGTCGTGCACGTCTATGCCTATCTGGTGGCCAAGGCCATGGATGAATTTACCTTTATATATGCCGCCATGCGCTCTATCAATGTAACTTTTTGCAGAGTTGTAAGGGACCTCACACATGACTCCGGGCTTTATGCTTTTCAGCGCAAGCGCCTGCGCTTCCTTTACAGTGTTGTACATGGCGAGCATGCGCCTATACTTCTGGGATTTCTTGGCGGGTTTGAATATGTACGTCCTAGTCACGTCGGAGCAGTACCCCATGTATCTCGCGCCAGCGTCTATAAGCACAAAACTGTTGCTCTCGAGCTTCGTGTTGCCTGGTACGTGATGCGGTACAGCTGCATTTTTGCCAAAGCAGACTATAGTCGGGAAAGAGGGGGCCTCGGCGCCGAATTCCGCCATCATTGCATCGAACTCCTTCGCGAGACCTTTTTCTGTGATTCCCTCATGGAATTTCTCTGTTATCTTCGAGAACGCTTTTTTGACTATGTTGTTTGCTATGCCTATGAGTTCTATCTCCGGCCAGTCCTTTATCTGCCTGGCGCTGGCGAGAGCTGCGCCCACATCTACTATCCTCTTCGGCGTGCCCACTTCCTTTATCTTATTGTAAAGGTTGTACGGCAGGAAGGCGCCATTTATGCCCAGAGTCTTGCCTGCAAACCTACCTCGGATTGCGCCCATTGTCTTTTCCCTAGACGGAGCAGCCACAACCTTGATCTCCTTTGGGCACGCTCTTTTAGCAACATCGTATTCCAGCACCGTGGTAATGAGCTGCGCTCCCTTCCTTTCAGCCACAAGTATTGAATTCTCGAATCCGCCTTCATACAACCCGGTCAGATATTTGAAATAGCTGTCCTCCACGGTGGTGTTTGTTATCAGTATGCAATCCGCAGCCGTATTCTTGAATATCTTTTCCAGCCTAGATGCTATGCTCTTCATGGTTGATTATCTATTGAAAAAGATAATAATCTTACCAGACAAACCTATAATGAGAAGATGGAGAGGAAGGCGCTGATAACCGAGATAGCAAAGCTTCAGAGCGCAACAGCGCAGTACGGCATAAAGAGATCCCAGATAGTCTACCAGCACATGAGGGACCCTGCACTGCTTCGTTATTACTATAGAGTGAAAGCGCAGCCCATGACAGATCAGCTCGAGATGGCCGGATCCTCTCCGACCGACATCTTTATTGGAAGGCACAGCTATCCGAAGGTTTACATAGGGCCGATGCTGCCTCCGGAGTTCGGAGATACCTCAACGTTTGCGGTTCCAGAAAGATGGACTGACTTCTCTATGGAGCAAATAGTCGAATTTAGGTCGAAGCTTGTCCGCGGCATGCACTTGTCTAACGTAAAGGATGTTGAAAAAGGGCGGCTGGAGGAACAGGTGCGCGACCTTGCTTTGGCGGAAAGCCCTGCCGACTCGGAGATATCCTTCCAAAAGAGGCCGTTCGTGAAAATGGCGCTTCAAGATGAGGTGCAGCCTTTTGGCCCAAGCGCGCTCATGAAAGGTTTCGAACTTTACAATTTCAAGGCCGACACGAGAATAGAGAACCTGTATTTCGACACAGATGCTAAGGCATCAACAGCGGTAAAGGAGCTTTACAAGAAAGGAGTGGAGGTATCGAAAATACAGAAATCCTTGTCTGCGGGGCTTTTCGGCATTCGGAGGAACAGAAGGTTTGTTCCGACAAGGTGGAGCATCACTGCCGTAGATGATACGTTATCGAAGGACAACCTCAAGGAGGTAAAAAGCCTCGACAGCATAGACCACATACAGGTTTACTATTATGTTTCCTTGGACAATAGGTGGTTAATTGCATTCATACCTGGCAGCTGGCAATACGAATCCGCAGAGGCGTGGTATCCCAAAACGGTGTGGAATGCGGATGGCATAAACGTTTCCATATTCTCATCTTATGAGGGATACAATGGAAGAAAGGAATACGCGGAGATAGGCGGCTGCTATTATGCGGCCAGGCTTGCCGTTACGGAAAAGCTGAAAAAAATCAAAAAGCAGGCGATGGCGCTAATCCTGAGGGAGGTACATGAAGGTTATCTGATGCCTGTTGGCGTCTGGAACGTCAGGGAGCACGTCAGGGAGGCACTCCGGGGCGCGCCCGAATCGCTTTACAGCATTGACGACCTCTTCAACTTCATAAAGGAGAAGCTTGACATACCCCTGACAGAGTGGATAAAGAACAGCACAATGCTAAGGGAGCTTCTGATGCAGAGGAAAATAAGCGACTATGCACAACCTCGTTAATGCCGAACTCTGCAACGTTTATTGTCGCATTGGATAAAATCTTTATATTAGGAAATACATTAATTGCTTATGCAATGGGGCATCGATGCGCAGGCCAGGCAAGGTGCAAGTATAAATATCTTAATCGGGCATTAAGCAACGAACAAAACACAGTGAGACGCAATGAGTAACCAGAACGGGACTGGCAACGACTTCGAAGAGTATCTTAGTAGGCAGGTCGCAAAGATAAATGTCCTCCTAGAAAAATATATACCGAAGGAGGCAAACGACGAGTTCCTGGAGGCCATGCTCGGAAAGTCGGTCTACAGATATGACAAGCTGGCGATAACAAAAGCCATACTGGAGCCAACGTGGCATCTTATAGGATTGGGCGGAAAAAGATGGAGACCCACGATGATGCTTCTGATAATAGAGGCGCTTGGGAAGGACTCGAATCAGTATGCTGAGTTTGCACTCGTTCCAGAGATAATACACAATGCGACTTTGGTCATCGATGATATAGAAGACAAGTCGCAATCCAGGCGCGGAGCCCCGTCGGTCCATATAAAATACGGCGAGGACGTCGCAATAAACGTAGGCAACGCGATGTACTACTATCCGATGATGGCGCTGATAAAAAGCTCGAAGCTGAATGACAACGCGCGGCAGCGCATGCTTATGACTTACATGGAGGAAATGATGAGGCTTCATATAGGGCAGGGCACGGACATAGCGTGGCACAGTGCCTTTGTTCCTGCCGAAAAAATAACCGAGGAGGAATATCTTCAGATGTGCTACAACAAGACGGGGGTGTTGGGGAGGATGGCATGCAGGCTCGGAGCGATTATTGGAGGGGCAGACGAGCAGCTCGAAACTGCACTGGGCAACCTAGGCGCATCGATCGGCGTCGCCTTCCAGGTCTATGATGACATTCTGAACATAACGCCGAGCGAACTGGCGCAAAAGAAGGGAGGGGTGGGTGATGACATAACAGAAGGAAAGATAACGCTTATGGCGATACATGCGTTAAAGAGCGCAAATTCCGAAGACAAGGCAAGGCTCTTATCGATATTAAAAATGTCTACCAGAGACAAAGCACTCATTAACGAGGCAATAGGGATAATGGACAGGTGCGGAGGCATTGCGTATGCACAGGAAAAAAGAATGGAGCTTGCAAAGCAGGCGTGGGAGGAGGTTGATAAGCAGCTGGACGACTCCCATCCCAAAGAGATGATGAAGTCCTTGATAGACTATCTGGTTACAAGGACGGTATAAAGTTCCCGATGAACAGCTATGTGCCGGAAAGCATGTCTGATCCTTGAAAGAAATGATGGCGCCAAGTGTACAATCAAATGGAGCGCCCTGCAACGAACTGCAGTATCTCTTTAAGCCTCGCTTTTGCATCCGAATCCTTCAGGCTCTTGTCTATTCCCTCCCAGGCATCTGTCACAAACTGCCTCTGCAGCTCTTTTGCATATTCTATTGCGCCTGAGCGTTTTATTATGTATATGGCTTCGTCTATCAATTTCTTGTCGGGGGTGTGCATTTTGAGTATTTCGATGAGGCGCTCACCCTCTTTCTTTGGTGCATGCCCCATTGCATATATAACAAAAAGGGTCATTTTTCCCTCGGTTATGTCATCCCCTACGCCGCCCTTGCTTTCCGAAACTCCGCTCGGTATTATGTTCAACAGATCGTCCTGTATCTGGAATGCCACTCCCAAAGTGGCCCCGAACCTTGCCAAAGCCTTCATCGTGCTTTCATCCGCCTCGCATATCGCCCCGGCGAACTGGGCAGCCATGCTCGACAGCGTTCCGGTTTTCCCGAACACCATCTGAAGGTATTTCTCTTCTGTTATGCTATGGGGGTCTACAAGGTTGTCATGCCATGCAAGGTCAGTCGCCTGGCCGATGGCTATTCTGGTCATTTCCCTTCCATATATCACAAGTATCCTGTTCTTGATTCTCTCGTCTATCTTCTTTGTGTCTATCAGTGCGATGATCGGGAAGTAATACATAAAGTCTCCAAGGTTCAGCGCGATGTCAAGGCCAAACGCCGTGTGCACGCAAGGATATCCTCTCCGCTCCTTCGATCCGTCCTCTATGTCATCGTGCACCAACGTCCCATTGTGTATTACTTCTGGTATAAGCGAAAACTCTATGAAATCTGCGGGATTTTTGCCGAGTGCATCTATCACAGTGAGCATCAGGACTGCCCTGAGCCTCTTTCCTCCCTTGTCTAGAAGGTACCATGCAGGTTCAAATATGCTCTTTGTTATTGCTTCCGTATCGTACTTGTAGCCGCTCCTTCCCAGCAGGTTTGATAGGTACTGTTCGGATGCTTCCCTTTTCAGCACCTCCTCCAGTTTTGCGTCTACGCTCTTCGCCATCCTTTTCAAGTATTCAGTAAG
>JAJYVY010000021.1 GCA_021791775.1 Microcaldota archaeon
CAATCTTATAATGCTCTCTGAGAATCTCAAACAGCTCATGGATCCCAATTTGCTTAGATTGGCGGAGACATCCCTTAAACCAATAGTGATATTCATACCTGTTCCAGGAAGCGGGGCGGCGCAGGAATCGGTGGAGACGCTGGCAAAAAGGGTGCTCGGGGTAGACATACAATCATTGAAAGGTGCATAGATGGCAGCAAAAGGCAGAATATTCAGGGTCTCTGGGCCGGTTGTTATAGCGGCGGGTTTGACAGACTCCAAGATGTACAACGTCGTGAAGGTTGGAGATGAGAAGCTCACCGGAGAGATAATAAAGCTGGACTCTGGCAAGGCGACCATACAAGTGTACGAAGACACAACCGGATTGAGGCCTGGTGAGCCTGTAGAGGACAGTGGAGTGCCGCTGTCTGTAGTGCTGGGCCCAGGCCTCATAGGCTCTATATTTGATGGAATACAGAGGCCGCTTGACAAGATAAAAGCAAAGAGTGGGGATTTCATAGCAAGGGGCGTCAACGTAGACCCGCTTGACCTCAAGAGGAAGTGGGAGTTTGTCCCGACCAAAAAGGCAGGCGACAAGATTGCGGCGGGAGACATAATAGGCGAGGTGAAGGAGACAAGCCTGATAGTGCACAAGGTGCTTGTGCCACACGGGATATCTGGCACAATAAAGCACATTGAAGAGGGGAAATATAACTTAACAGAGAGCATTGCGGAAATCGGCGGCACCGCTGCTTCCAATTTTGGGTTAATGCAGAGGTGGCCTGTCAGGACGGCGAGACCGGTCATAGACAAGATGCCGCCAGATGTTCCTCTGATAACCGGGCAGAGAGTTATTGACACCCTGTTCCCGGTGGCAATGGGAGGAACTGCTGCGATCCCGGGGCCTTTCGGAAGCGGGAAAACGGTAGTGTCCCATCAGCTTGCTAAATGGGGCGACAGTGAGATTGTTGTTTACATCGGTTGCGGCGAGCGTGGGAATGAGATGAGCGAGATACTTACAACTTTCCCTGAATTGACAGACCCGAGAAGTGGAAAACCGCTTATGGATCGTACAATACTCGTAGCAAATACCTCGAATATGCCTGTTGCTGCGAGGGAGGCCAGCGTATACACGGGCATAACGCTGGCAGAATACTATAGGGATATGGGATACAATGTGGCGCTGATGGCAGATAGCACATCAAGATGGGCGGAGGCGCTGAGAGAGATATCAGGAAGGCTGGAGGAGATGCCCGGCGAGGAAGGCTACCCGGCCTATCTTGGAAGGAAGATTGCTGAATTCTACGAGAGAGCGGGCAGGGTGCACGTGCTTAACGGCTCTGTAGGATCCGTAACTGCAATAGGCGCAGTCTCACCGCCCGGTGGCGACACTTCTGAACCAGTATCACAGAACACACTCAGGGTAACGAGAGTTTTCTGGGCGCTCGACGCCGCGCTTGCGAACAGGCGCCACTTCCCGTCAATAAACTGGCTCAACAGCTATTCACTGTACCTAGACGAACTTGCAAACTGGTATGCAATCAACCTTGACAAGGAATGGAACGAGATGCGCTCAATAGCCATGGGCATATTGCAGAAAGAAGCGGAAATAAACGAGGTTGTGCAGTTGGTAGGATATGATGCACTTCCGGAGAAGGAGAAGGAGGTGCTCGACATAGCAAAGCTGATAAGAGAGGACTACCTGCAGCAGAGCGCTTTCGATGAAGTTGATACTTACACATCTATGAAAAAACAGCGCCTTATGCTCAAATCCATACTCGCAATCGATTCCGCGGAAAGGGCCCTCATCGACAAGGGCGCCAGCATGGATCACCTGCAGAAGACGGACGCAAAGCAGAAGATGGCGAGGATGAAGTTCGCGCCAGAAGACCATATAGAGAAATATTATGAAGGGCTGATGGAGTCTGTCGAAACGCTGAGCAAGATGGGAATCGGAAAGAGTTGATGCTATGAGCGACATATATTACACGACAGTAAAACAGATAACAAACGTGCTGCTGTTCGTGGAGGGAGTGAACAATGCGGCCTATAATGAGATTGTCGAAATCGTGCTGGATGATGGGAAAACAGTCACGGGGCAGGTGCTCGACAGTAGGGATGGCATGGCGATTGTGCAGTCTTTCGGTGAAACACGCGGCATGAATCTTGAGAAAACGAAGGTTAGGTTCCTCGGTACAACTGCAAAATTGCCTGTCAGCACGGACATGC
Organism: Microcaldota archaeon; assembly: GCA_021791775.1. GTDB lineage: Archaea > Micrarchaeota > Micrarchaeia > Micrarchaeales > Micrarchaeaceae > JAJZAB01. The sequence goes on from JAJYVY010000021.1 coordinate 2,209, forward strand.
TGGGCAGGATATTTGATGGCGTAGGCAAGCCTAGGGACGGAGGGCCGCCCATATACAGTGATGAGCAAATAGACATAACAGGGGAGGCGATAAACCCCTCTGCCAGGGAGGAGCCTTCGGAGTTTATACAGACAGGGATATCAACAATAGACTGCATGAACACCCTTGTCAGGGGCCAGAAGCTCCCCATATTCTCCGGCTCGGGATTGCCTCACAACAGAATTGCAGCGCAGCTCGCCAGACAGGCAAAGATACTTGGCGAAGGAGAGGAATTCTCTGTTGTACTAGGGGGCATAGGAATAAACAGCGAGGAGGCAAACTTTTTCAAGAGGGAGCTGGAGGAGACAGGGGCGCTTTCAAGGTCGGTGGTATTCCTGAACCTGTCTTCAGAACCATCCATGGAAAGGATAATATTGCCAAGGCTTGCGCTGACGACCGCCGAGTATCTCGCATATAAGGAGAACATGCACGTCCTTGTCATACTCAGCGATATGACAAACTACTGCGAAAGCCTACGTGAGGTATCGGCTGCAAGAGAAGAAGTGCCAGGTAGGAGGGGCTACCCAGGTTACATGTACACAGACCTGTCCACCATTTACGAGAGGGCGGGAAAGATCCGTGGAAGGAAGGGGTCGATAACTCAAATCCCCATACTTACAATGCCAGGCGACGACATAACCCACCCCATCCCCGACTTGACAGGCTACATAACCGAGGGTCAGATTGTCCTGAGCAGGGACCTGCACAGAAAGGGGATATATCCGAATGTGGATGTCCTGCTATCCCTGTCGAGGCTGATGAACCAGGGGATAGGGAAGAACCGGACGAGGGAGGACCACAGGAACGTGTCGGACCAGTTGTACTCCGCTTATGCTTCGGGGAAGGATCTTAGGAGCCTTACAGAAATAGTCGGGGAGGAAGCGCTGAGCGAGACAGACAAAAAATACCTGAAATTCGCAGACCTTTTCGAAGAGCAGTTCATAAACCAGGGGTACAATGAAGATAGGAGCATAGACAAAAGCCTTGATCTCGGATGGGATCTGTTCAGCAACCTTGACAAGAGCGAGATAAAGAGGATCAAAGACGAGTTTGTAGAGAAATATGGGAAGTGGAAGGATTGAATGGTGCAGCAAAACATAAAGACAACGAGAATCGAGCTGATAAAGACCAAAAAGAGAGTGAGCGTTGCGGCCAAAGGGCTTTCCCTCCTCAAGCTCAAAAGGGCGAGCCTGGTCCTGGCGTTCTTCAATCTAGCACGGCAGATACAGCTGCTTAGGGCCAACCTGGGTGCTAGCGTCCAGACAGCAATGGACAGCACTAAAATAGCCGACATATACGCAGGAAGGATAAACCTTGAGAGGATTGCGGTGGAGCAGAACGGCTTGCTCGTTGCCATAGAGGCAAAAAATGTGATGGGAGTGCGGATACCGGATCTAAGCGTCGAGGCAAAGGAGGCGCACAGCACAGGCTATGAGTTGATATCCGTGCCTACGGCAGTTGAGGACGCAAAGAAGAGCTATACCTCGCTGTTCAATGTTCTCATAGAGATAGCAGAGAAGGAAAATTCGCTAAGGAAGCTGCTTTACGAGATAGAGAAGCTGAACAGGAGGTCGAACGCCATAGAGAACATGGTGATACCTGCGATGAATGAGAAGATTGCATACATAAGGCAGAGGCTGGAGGACATGGAGCGCGACCAGATAGTCTCGCTAAAGTTCATAAAGAGGAAGATAAATGCATAGCGACGAGGCGCTGAAAAGGTTCATGCGCATAAGAAGGGCATTTGCCCTGATCAACCTGGCGATAGGGCTGGCTGCCATAGCCATTGCAATCGTGGTATTTTTATGAAAACGATAATAGAAATGGAAAGCGCGGATACGCTCTCCAAGATAAAGGCGGCAGAGGAGAGCTCCAAGAAGCGCATTGATGAAGCCGAAAACGAGGCGAAACGGTTGATAACCGAGGCCGAAGACAAGGCTAAAAAGATGATCGAGGATGCGGAAAAGAGCTCTGAAGAGGCATATTCGAAGAGAATAAGAGATGCGGAGAAGGAGGCACGGGGCAAGGCATCAGAAATTGAGAAGAAATGGGAGGACAAGATCAAGAAAGTCAAGAAGACCAACGTGGACGATACATACGGGATATTTACGAAATTGATAGAAAAGGCGTACAAGGTGCGATGAATGCTGAAACCTTCCAAAATGAACAAGGTAAGGCTCATAATATCAAAGCACTATTATGACGATTCCATATCGGCATTGCAGGACATAGGAGCGATGCAGATAGATACTTTGAGTGACGACGCTGCAATGCTGGGAGCTGTTGGCGGCATGGGCGGCATGCAGAAAGAGATATCCGACCTTGCCCAGAGGTTCCGAGGCCTCGAAAGCATGCTCTACAAGAAGCAAGCTGACAAGAGGACAACGTTCATGAGCATTGAGCAGTTGCTTGCAGATGCAAAAGCGATAAAGATAGACGATAGGGTAAGCGGCATAAAGAAGGAGCTGGACGGCATAGCGGCGGAGGAGAAGGAGGACATGAATAAGCTGTCTCTTCTGGAGAGGATGAAGGATTTCAATAGGGACATGTCTATACTCAATTCTAACAATATACGCTCTTTCATGATATACGGAAAGGACGCCGTAAGATGCATCGCTGCGCTTAGGAATGGGTTGCAGGACATCGCAATAATCGCACTGAAAAACGCCTTTGTGGTCGGCATAACAAAAGATGGCGAAAAGGATTTCAGCAACATTGCAGGGGGGTATAAGATCTGGATGGAGTCAATACCGGAAATGGAAGGCGTGCCAAGCAAGCTCATCGAAGATATAAAAAAACGCGGATTGCGCCTTGCAGAAAGGAAAGTATACCTGCAGAACGAGCTGAATGCGATATCGGACAGATGGTATCCGGAGGTAGGCGCGGTAAGGGAGCAGCTAGACATCGAGATGGAGAAGATCGAAGTAGCAAATAAGATAGGGAGAAGCGAGTCAGTAGCGATCATAGAGGGATGGATTCCATCGAATTCGCTTGGCAAGGTCGAAGAATCAATTAAGAACATGTCTAGCGATCATTTCGTGCTAGAAACGATAAAAGCAGATGAGCAGCCACCAACGCAATTTGATAACCCGGTCTGGGCTAGGCTCTTCGAATTCTTCATAAGGTTCTATTCCCTGCCGAAAAGCGATGAGATTGACCCTACTGTAATATTCGCGCTTGTCTTCCCAATATTCTTCGGGTTCATGGTCGGGGACTTTGGCTATGGACTTATAATGCTGTTGGGTTCCCTATGGCTCATACACAGGTTAAATCATCCTGTAAAGAAGAGCAAGCTGCCCAGGCCTCTGACTAAGTTCGTAACCATGATAGTGGGGCAGAATGGATTGATGACGATAGCTAGGGCGATAATACCCGGTGCGATAATTGCAATGGTGCTAGGGGTCCTTTTTAACGAGTACATGGGTTTCCAATTGCCATATACGGCATTGTTCAATGTTGAGGTGGGCCTTCCAACCCTGTTGGTGGCTGTCGGATGGATAGGCGTGGCGATGGTAGAATTTGGCTTCGCCCTGGGCTTCATAAACAATATGGCGCACGGCAATAAGAAGCACGCGGCTGCGAAGATCGGATGGATGCTGGCTGCCATAGGCATAGTCATATTCGGGCTCAACGTCCTGCACAAGGCGTCGCTTTCTACTCCTCTATCATATGCGTCATTCGGCCTTATAATCGCGGGAGTTGGAACCGTCCTCTACGGCGAGGGAGTACAATCGATGATGGAACTCCCATCGATAGTCAGCCACATACTCTCATATGTAAGGCTTGTGGGGATATTGCTTACATCAGTGATACTGGCTGGCATAATAGACCTCATATTCCTCCATGGGGTGGATCACTCGCTCCTTCTCGGAATAGTCGGGGTCCTGATACTCATTGTGGGGCAGATATTCAACCTCATTATAGCTCTATTCGAGGCTGGCATACAAGGCGCTAGGCTTATTTATGTAGAATTCTTCTCGAAGTTCTACACTGGAAATGGCATACCTTTCAGGCCGTTCAAGAGCAGAAGGCAGAGGACGCTGAGCCGTTTCGATCTTTAATGGCATCCTCTTTAGACTGGAGCCGTGAAGAGGAAGGAATTATTGGAACAGATAACTGCCTGCCACCAAAATGAACTATTGGGCTTCGCCGAAGGACACGCTCGCCCCGTTGTCGTATTCGGCATAGGTTGAGCTTAACTGCGGGCCTCCCCAGCATAGTTTGCATCGTACTGCGTAGATGTAGCCTAGAATGTCATGTACACTATTGTGCTAGAATTCGCGTTTATCCCGTTTGGGAGGTAAACCCAGAAGTTCGCGCTGCTTGATGAGATGGTGCAGCCACCCACTCCTGTGTAGAACCTTATGTTACCAAGATTGCTGGCCTCGTATGAAGAATATGATGATGGATTGAATGTTATAAGTTGTTGGAATGGTGCAGGAGTAGCAGATGATTGCGAGTTTGAAAGCGTTATTGGCACGTAAGAAATAGAGGTGGTGGTCGAGGTGGAGGTTGTTGTGGTGGTTGGCTATGACATGACCTTAAGCACAGCAGTGGCTATCGCAGTGTGAGAGACAGACGTGGATTGCGAAGTATAGTTGACGGATATGTATCCGGTATACACCGTCCCTATGCTTCCTGTGAATTTCGTTGTTCCTGAATAGCAATATAGGTTAAATGCTGCGCTGCTGCCTACGCCTATATTGGTCGTGGTGGAGATCGCGCCATAGTATGAAGACTTGTTGGAGTTGCAGTTTACGCTGGTTATCATTATCGGCGAGCTTGTATACTGCGCTATTGTTATCGTGAGAAGTCCGTTTGATGACAGCAGCCAGCTCTGGCATTGCAATCCGTTAGGAAGCTGGCATACTGTAGCGGCAAAGCTGCTTGGATTGAGAATGCCAAGGCCAAAAATAACTGCTAGGACAAGCACTACCACCAACAGCATCCATCCGTATGTGGCGAGAAACTCTAATGCCGATTGCCCCCTTTTCCCGTTTCCATGTTCATTTGCCATTTTTACACTCATCAGCCGCTTGGCAGTGTCGCCACTATGCCGTTTATTATGCCGCCTACGCCTATGCCTCCTGTCGCCCTGGCCACCACTCTATGGCTCAGCACAGCCTTGGCCAGGTATTTCACGTCGTCTATAGTTATGCTCTTTCTTCCCTCTATCAATGCTTTTGCCTTGCTGCACTTCATAAAACTTATTTCAGCCCTAGGGCTAGCGCCCATCACAACGTGGATATCCTTCCTGGTCGCCTCGACAAGCTTTGTTATGTAGTTCTCTACCTCGTCAGGCATCTCTATGCTGTTCACAAGCGACTGCATTTCCAAGATGTCCTCCTTCCCTATAACCTTGTTGACAATTATCTGCTCCTCCTTCTCCTTTATCCTCAGCATCTCCTCTTCCTCTTCCATGGATGGATATGTGACCTCCACCCTCATCAGGAACCTATCGGTAAGGACCTTAGGCAGCTGCGTGGTTCCCTCTATGTTGAGGGGGTTCTGGGTTGCAAGCGCAATGAAGGGCTTTGTCAATGGAAGAGTGGAGTTGCCAATGGTCACTTGGCGCTCCTCAAGGGCTTCTAGAAGCGCTGTAGTAGTTTTGGGGGGCATCCTGTTGAGCTCGTCTATCAGCAGCATGTTGTTGAATATTGGCCCTTTCTTTAGCACAACGTTGTGCGATTCGTCCAGATAGGCATACCCGATTATGTCGGATATCTCTATATCGGGCATTCCCTGCACTCTTCCGAAAGACGCATCTATGGTCTCGGCCATAGTCTTTGTCATAGTTGTCTTTGCTATGCCTGGGACGCCTTCCAGGAGTATGTGTCCGTTCGCTGTCAGCGCTACAAAGATCAGCTTTATGGTTTCTTCATTGCCGGCTATGTGTTTTTTGACTTCCTGAAAAACCTTCTCGTACGCCTCCTTCGGGTCCATGTTCAAAACCTTTTTATACCCATTTGGCAGTATTATCTACTACTTTAGTAGTCAGGATAAGTTTAAATACTTAGGGAAAAGCGTGGTGTGGATGATAGGAAAAGAATCGAAGCGCATAAGCAATGCCTCTCTATCAGAGGTATTGGAGATATTGGAAAAAAGGAAGAAGGAGAAGGAGCTTACCTACGAGCAGCAGATAGCCCTTGAGCATGCAACCAAATTCGCTGCAGGAAAGCCATTAGAGCAAAAGGTAAGGAAGGCTCTCGAGGCCCTGGGCTACCTCAGCCCGGCTACGGTGATGACAATAAGCAACGTGATGCCAAAAAGCGAAATGTTGCTGAAGCAGATACTCACAGGCGAGAAAAGGACCTTCACAGATGAGGAAACAAAGAAGATTATTTCGATAGTCAACCAGAAGTAGTTTGAACCCGGGAAGTGCATGAGATGCAACAAGAAGAAAGACGAGAAGAGTATGCATACGTACTTGACTTTATGCATACTGGCAAGTCTTTCTCAAATAGATCCGAGCCAATAGCGCAGCTTATCGGTGAAGAATGGTTCACGCTTCTTGAGGTAACTCCTAAACCTGGAGTTTCCATGTCTTTGGGAGAACGGGTTTACATAGGTAAAGAAGAACGTGAAAAAGTATCGCTAATAAAGGCGAGAGTGGGGTATGATGATCTTACCCAAACGGCAAAGAACGGCCTGGAGAAGATGATAAGCACGATTGTAAAGGCAAACGAGAAGAGATTCGTAGATGTATTCAACACTGCGGGACCACTGAACATACGGCAACATTCATTGGAACTGCTGCCTGGAGTCGGAAAGAAGCATCTGGAGGCCATAATCAAGGCGCGGAACGAGAAGAAATTCGAGAGCTTTGCTGACATAAATAAGAGAGTGTCGCTGCTTCAGGAGCCATCGAAACTCATAACAGAAAGGGTTATGATGGAGCTGCGCGGTTCGGAGCGTTTCTACATGTTCACAAAACCATATTCGAAAAGAGAGAGAAGGTAATCAAACCTTTTCAAGATGCAGTGAGGGGACTATCAGAGTTCTGTCTGCGCTCATTATTCTGACTCGAATCATATACGCCGAACCTCTTTTCCCCATGATGGTGCCTGTCCTCCCCCGGTACCTTGGGTGGGGAGCATTGTACACATTCCCTTTCGGCACTATCGCAACCCGGTCACCAACATCAAAAGACTTTATTAGAGAGCTTGTAGCGACTTGGGATGGCTTGTGGTGTCGCGACATATTGCGCGTGTGCCCTGAGAAATGCCCATTTGATCTTCTAGTCATGCTTATCACGAACAACAATGATGTGATGTAAAACATATTTATACCTTTATATGGTAAACCTTCTGTTAATATGGCAACAAAAGCAACAGCTCGCAACTCTAAGAAACCTATAGTGCTAAAACCCACATACGCAATAGTGAATATAGTGGCGAACACAGAGCTAGGAGTCGACCTTGACCTCTATGGGCTGGCAAAATTGTCAAGGGATATAGATTACGAGCCTGAACAGTTCCCCGGCGCGATATTCAAGGTGCACGACCCGAAGGCAGCTTTGCTCCTTTTCAAGAATGGCAAGATAATATGCACCGGAGCCAGGACAGAAGCGGATGTCAGGAAGGCGATCGACCATGCAATTGCGCTGATAAAGAGGTACAAGGCCGGCGCCAGGGGGAGATAGGCGGCCGATGCCGTATAGCAGCGTAAACGCGCTAAATGGTAATATTTATATAGATATCTGTGCAAATGGTAGCTTGCTTTATTTGTCACGCGTATTCTGTAACAACCCTATTCTCATCCACCCGTGGCGTATGCACATGCATACGCCCGACCTTTGAACTTTGAGCGTGAGCTTCCTTCTTATAAGAGCGATCATTTCTGCGCGAACACAAGATATCCGGTGTGCCAGACCCCCTTTGTCGATGGCCTTACCCCCTGTTCTCTTACAAGGATGTCTCTGACTATCGATTCTAAAGTTATGACATTCCTGAACTTGAGTTTATTCAGCGTGCCTACGAATTTCTTTACCTGTTCAACGTGCGGCAGGTATCCTACGACATAGCCTCCCTCTCTCAATGCCTTGTAGGCATTTTTCAGGACTTTGTCTGAATCAGGCATGTCTAATGTGACTAGATCCAAATCGCGTTCATCTATCTTTTTTATCACATCCCCATGCTTGATTATCAGGTTGCTGCACCCCTCCATTTCCTTGTTCCTCTCGGCAATTTTGATGAACTCCTCTCGGTTATCGTAGCTTGTCACCTCTTTTGCTATTTTCGCCAATGACACCGCTAGCCAGCCGCTCCCGGTGCCGGCGTCAACGCATACGCTATTCTTGTTCACTCCCGTATAGGAGATTATCAGGCCTATGTCTTTTGGTAGTATCACCTGCGGGCCTCGTTTGAGCCTTTTGTATGGAGGCGGCACAAGAACGTCATTAGATTCCTTCATCTTTTTGCACCTTTATCTTTCTGGTCTTCTTTTTTGCTGCTTTTCTTGTGGCCTTGACTTTTTTCTCTTTTGCGGGATTGGCTGCTTCTGCAGGCCTGTCAGGCTTTTCCACTTTCTGTTTTATCTCTGCGAAAGGCCGCCACTCCTTCTTCGTTATGCAGTTTGGATCGAGGTCCATCTCGAAGGGCCTCCTTCCCTTCCTGAGCACCTTTATTATGGGCGTGTGGCAATGCTCGCACGTACGCCCCGTAGGCAATATCGCTGCCCCCTGCGGCAGGGAATACGTATTTGTGCATTTCGGGTAGTTGTTGCAAGCGACAAAATACTTGCCGGCCCTGGACCTCTTTATAACTAGATCCCCGCCATCCTTCGGGCATTTGCCGAGCACCTCACTCTCGTACAGCCCCTTCCTCATCGCCTCGGCGATCTGGTCCTTGTGCTCATCGAACGTTTTTATGGCTTCCATCAGCATCTGCTTTCCTTCCTCTACGGCTTCCGATTCGCTCTTTTTGCCTCTCGATATGCTCTCCATGTCCTCCTCTAGCCTTCTTGTAGTCGCCTCATCCACTATCATCTTGCAGTTCTTTTCCAGTGCGCGGTAAACTACCATCCCGAATTTTGTCACTTTTATACTGGAGCCCTCTATGTAGTTCCTTTTGAACAGCGTGTCGATTATTGCCGCTCTCGTGGCTTTAGTGCCGAGGTCGCGCTTCTCCAACTCGGATAAAAGGGTTGCCTTGGAATACCTTTTCGGTGGCTGGGTCTGCATCTCCTTGATGTCAACCCTAGAGGCCGCTGCCGCTGCCCCCTTGACGAAGTATGGCAGCTCCCTTTCCTCCAGTTTTGTATATTCGTAGAATTCCAGCCAGCCTTTTTTCACCATCTTTGCGCCGTTGGCAGAGTACTTTTCGCCGCCAAAGTCGGCCACAACCCTCATCCTCGCCACTATGGCAGGTTCTGCAAAACATGCAAGGAACCTTTTGGTTATCATGTCGTAGAGCATCTGTTCCTCTCTGGTGAGCTGTGCCGGCACCATCCCCGTAGGGAATATCGCGGGGTGCGCTTCATCGGTCTTTGCTCCCTCTGCAGGAGCGTATCTGTTTGCAGCTATCAGCTTGCCCGCCAGCCGTTCATAATCGGGGTTCTTTGCGATGTCGGATATTATCCTACGCAGGCCGAGGCTTGCAGGTAGCTTCTGCGACGATGTTCTTGGGTAGGATATGTATGCCCTCTCATAAAGGGATTGCGCTACAGAAAGGGTTCTTGACGGGTCCATGCGCAGCGCGCGGCTGCTCTCCATCTGCAATGACGTGAGATCGAATGGAGGATAAGGGTTTGCCTTCCGTTCTACAGATTCAACGCTGTCTATCCTCGCTGATGAAGCATGCGACTTTGTTCTCTGGTGCACCTGCAGTGCCATTTCCTTGTCGAATATGTCTCCTCTAGTGGATGAGAACTCTGTGCCGTTTATTACGGCAGTCAGCCTCCAAAATGGCTTGGGCACAAATTTTTCTATGGACTCTTCGTGCTTTGCTAGTATCGCAAGGGTCGGGCCCTGCACCCTCCCTATGCTCAATGACCTGCTGAAGCTTCTACCCACAAGGGCGCGCGTCAACGCTCTGCTCAGGTTTATCCCCCAGAGCCAGTCAAGCATGTGCCTCGCCTCTCCCGCATAGAAATTATCCATGTCCAGGGGGCCGATCGCAGAATAAGCATCAACAAGGTCTTTTGTAGTAGTAGTTGAGAATTTCATCCTTTTTGAATGCTCCATCCTGTTATTCGTTATGAATTTTATTATGTTGGTGCCTATGACTGTCCCTTCAATGTCGTAGTCGCATGCGTTTATGAAGGCACCGCATTCCTTTGCCATACTGACTATCCCGTCAAGATATTTCTTTGTGTAGCCGGAGTGCTTGCCGACCGCGTATGAAGGGGCCCATTCGACCTCTAATACCGGGTACTCGCTGCTCTTCCCCTTCTGCCTTATGGTGAATAGATGGCCGACCGCGGCTACAACATATATCTTGCTGCCATTGCCGCTTATTTCGTAATAGCTTACCTTTTCCTTTGTTCTTTTCTGGATCTGCTTGCCTCCGCCTATCGCCGATGCTATTCTAAGGGCGACGCTCGGTTTCTCTGCTATTATCAGAGTGTTCATCCGCTTTACCTCATCTGCGGGCTCTTCGCTTATTCCCTGCCCTTGCTATTTTTCTGGGCTGGCGCGCCTCTCTGGTGGCGGCTGAGGACTGCTGGCTGCTTCTTGGCAGTTCATGTTTGGATATCAACCATGCATTTAGTAGGCCGACTACGAATGCAATAACAATAATTACGTAGAAAAGAGCGCTGCCACCATAATTTATAAATACAATTACAGCTATTATGAAGAGTACTACCGTAATAGCAGAGAGGGCTATGCTGACGATTTCGTTGTTCGATACCATCCTACCACCGTGAGACGATGAGTATATACTTAGTAATATTAATAACACTTGTTGCGGCTCTCATCGCATCGCTATCGCAGACTCTATACAAAAAGAACATAACCGAGGAGCTGCGCGGCATAAAGGATATAATAAAGGTGATATTCAAGAAGCCGATACTCGTAGGCTTCGGAGGATATGCGATAAGCCTCGTAGTCTATCTTTTTGCCTTATCAAAAGCGCCATTGTCAGTGGTTTATCCGACATTCGCGAGTACATTCATATTCATCACGCTGCTTTCTTGGTTTGTTCTGAAGGAAAAGATGGACAGCAAGAGGATAATAGGCATGTCATTGATTTTCATCGGGATAGTTATAATCGCGATATCATTTTAGGTGCGCCTGTGATGA
>JAJYVY010000022.1 GCA_021791775.1 Microcaldota archaeon
GCAATAGGAATTACGAAGCCAGAATCCACACTGATGTGAGAGCAAATTACCTTATGTCCCCCCCTCTTCTTGTTGCATTCGGAATAGCCGGAACCGTCCTGAAGGATTTGACAAAAGAACCTCTGGCGAACAACGACAAGGGGCAGCCGGTTTATCTCAAGGACATATGGCCAACCCAAGCGGAGATAAAAGAGGTGATGGACAAGGTGATAAGCGAAGACATCTTTGAGAAGGAGTATGGCAACCACATATACGATGTCAATCCCTATTGGAACAAGCTTGCAACTGCTGCAGGCAAGATGTATGAATGGGAAGACCAGAGTACATACATAAGATTACCGCCATTCTTTGAAGAGTTTGACTCAAAATCCAGCAGAATTATATCTTCAATAGAGAATGCAAGGGTGCTAGCGGCATTTGGGGATTCAATATCCACAGATCATATATCTCCTGCTGGCGCAATAAGCTCTGCAAGCCCGGCAGGCAAATATCTGATCGAACATGGAGTACAACCTGCTGATTTCAACAGCTACGGGTCGAGAAGAGGCAACCACGAAGTTATGATGCGTGGCACATTCGCCAATGGAAGGATAAGGAATCTCATGTTGCCTGGCGTAGAGGGCGGATTTACGCTGCATTATCCCGATGCGCAGAAAGGCACGATATACGATGTTGCCATGCAGTACAAGAAAGAAGGCACCCCTCTAATAGTGCTAGCAGGAACGGAATACGGATCCGGAAGCTCGCGCGACTGGGCAGCAAAAGGCCCTATGCTATTAGGTGTCAAAGCTGTGGTTGCAAAGAGCTTTGAAAGGATCCATAGAAGCAACCTTGTCGGAATGGGCATTCTGCCATTGCAGTTTCCAAAGGGAGAAGGTGCAACAACCCTAAAGATTGATTATACGAAACCGATAAGCATACTGATAAACGGCGAGGCAAAGCCCAGAGGCAAGGCAGTAATGAGGTACACCAGAAATGACAATGGTGCAGAGGCAACAGCAGAACTCACAAGCAGAATAGACACGCAGATAGAGCTAGAATACTACAAATCTGGGGGCATACTCAACTATGTCATAAAGAAAATACTGAGCAGAGGCCAATGATGGGATGGATTACTATCTCGAATGCGTCAAATGTGGATGCAGATTTCCTAGCAGCTACAACAAGCAGACATGTGGCAGATGCAGTTCTATACTCGAAGTAATCTACAAAGGAAACGCCAAAGTGCCGCCCAGCAGAAACTTTTGGGATTATGAAAAACTCATGCCGAAGGGAAAGTACAAACACTACCAAGTAGGCAGCACAAAGATGATAAAAAGCAAAAGGCACAGCAATCTTTTCCTGAAAGTAGAGCTTACAAATCCCACAAAGTCATTCAAGGACAGAGGATCAGTAATAGAAATCGCCAAGGCCATGGAATACGGCTATAATGAGATTGCCGTGGCGTCCACAGGCAACATGGCGTATTCCCTAGCATATTATGCAAAAAAAGAGGGAATAGCAGTATCTGTATTCATAGGCCGGGTTGCCAACCCAGACAAGCTTGCAGACATACTGCGCATGCACGATGCAAAACTGCACATGGTAAAAGGGGATTTCACAAAGGCGCAAGCCTATGCGGCAAAATATGCGTCAACAAGCGGCGCATTTCTCTCTGGTGACTATTGCTACAGGAAGGAGGGGCAGAAGACAGTTGGTTATGAAATAGCGGCGCAGCTTCCAGATGCAACTCACATAATAGTGCCGGTAGGAAACGCAACCCTGATAAGCGGCATCTACAAAGCGCTGAAGGATTTAAGGAGATGCGGAACTATAAAAAGGATGCCAAAACTTGTCGCCGTGCAGGCTAAGGGGTGTGCACCTCTTGTAAAGGCTTTCAACAGCAGCTCTACAGTGAAATACGAGGCGCCAAAAACATCAGCAGATGCGATAGCGGTGGGGTTCCCAACATTCGGCGATCAGGCAATAGAAGCACTACACGGCACTGCAGGAATGGCCATGATGGTAACAGAGAAGGAGATGATAAGAGAGCAGAAAAATATTTACGAAGACCACGGAATGGTTGTGGAGTTAGCAAGCTCTGCTACCGTGGCTGCCTTTAATAAGCTTGCGCTCAAAAAGAGCGATAAAGTGGCAGCGATAATAAGCGGCGGCAATGTCTGATTTTTATGGAGGAAGGAATAGCGGCATGGATAATATGCGAAGATTTACTTGTAAAGGTAAAGACGGAGCTGGCAAACGAAGCGATAATAACCTTGCAAAAAGAGGTAAAGGGAGGCAGGATGAAGGTGGATGGCAAGCTTGTGTCGCCAAATGAAATCAGCAGCGATGCCGAACGTGACCTTTTCGTAGCAAACCAGATTGCACAGGAAAGCGAGAATATGCTAAGCACGTACTCTGACTACATAAGCGCAAAGGAGGCGAACATGGAAAGGATAACCCCAGAAGATGTTGAGAAGACAGAGAATGCCAAAAGGCTAATGATGGCGGTGCATGAGATAACAATACTCATGAAATACAGGAAAGCAACTGAGGAATGGATTCTGGAGATAGAGGGCATACCTACCATAAACGACCCTATCAAATTGCTTGCATCTACCATACACGGAAATGATGATGTGCGGTTCGAAATACTTGATTTCGCACTAAAAAGGAAAGCCATAGTGGAAGAGAAAATATTCTCTGACGAAGAGCGAAAAATGATGCAGGGCGCTCTAAAGATCCTAGATCCAAACTATGCTGTTTGATTCTTTATGGTCTCAACCAAGAAATCTGAAAACTCTTTAGTGCCGAGCGGTTTTGTCCCAGCGAGGCGTGCAATATCATTTGTAACTTTTTTCTGTGCTATTGCAACTCCAACTGCATTCTCAACAAGCTTCGCCGCCTCAACCCATCCTATGTGAGTGAGCATGAGTTCGCCTGCCTTCAGCAAACCCATAGGATTGGCAATGTTCTTTCCTGCGTATTTCGGAGCTGTGCCATGTACGGCTTCGAACACGCCTCCAAAATCCCCGATATTTGCGCCGCCAAGCACCCCAATATTGCCTATAAGCGCCCCCGCGGCATCGGATATGTAGTCCCCGTCAAGATTTGGGGCGAGTATCACATCGTAACTTTCCGGTCTCGTTATTATCTGCTGGAACATGTTGTCGGCTATCCTGTCATTTATCAGTATCTTGCCTTGCGGAGCTGTACTGCCTAGTGCGTTGGCTTCCTCTTCTGTTATGAAATTTCCAGGGAATTCTCTCTTGGCTACATCATAGCACCATTCGCGGAATGCGCCCTCCGTGTACTTCATTATGTTGCCCTTGTGCATTATCGTGACAGACCTGCGCCTGTTTGCAATTGCATACTTGAATGCCATTCTCGCTATGCGCTCCGTCTTGCTCTTGCTCATAGGTTTTATTCCTATCCCTGCGTCCTGGTCTATTTTCACATTTAGGTTGTCATTGAGCAGTTTCCTGAGAGTGTCAGCCTCCTTACTGTTGTACTGCCACTCTATTCCTGTGTAAAGATCATCGGTATTCTCCCTAAATACCACCATATCTATCTTCTCCGGGTTTCTAAGCGGGCTGTCAAGCCCTTTTATGTATTTTACAGGCCTTATATTGGCATAGAGGTCCAGAAGAATGCGCATACGCACATTTAACGACCTGAAGCCTTTTCCTACCGGAGTGGTGAGGGGGCCTTTTAGTACGAACCTATATTCCTTCAGCGCATTCCCAGTGCTTTCTGGGAACCTGTCACCAAGCTCTTTCTCAGCCTGATCTCCGGCTAGAGCATCCATCCACGCTATTCTCCTTCTGCCAGAGTACGCCATGGATACGGCTGCGTCTATTACCGCTACCGCTGCAGATGTTATCTCCGGCCCTATACCATCCCCATTTATCCTAAGGATTATAGGGTTGTCCGGCACGGCAAGCCTGCCTTCAACGAGCGCTATTTTGTTCCCTTCGGCCATGAGATAGTTTCATCACTAAAGGGCTAAATAAGTTTACAAAGGGCATCCAGCCACGCCCAAACGTATATTCAATAATTCGGTAAAGGAAAGTACTTTCTAACGACGACGCACCAGCAAAACAGAGAGCTACCCAACAAATATAAGCCTTGACTTGTATAAAATAACGTGAATCGATGGCAGACAAGCATGAAAAAGGCAGCAAAGACGGTATTACTGTGAAAAAGGAGGAGAACTTCTCCGAATGGTACACTCAGGTAATAAGCAAGTCAGAGTTCGTTGACTATACTGCAGTATCCGGGGCACTGGCTTTTAGGCCCGATGGCTACTTTTCATGGGAAACTATACAAAGGGCCATGGATGCCCTGTTCAAAGCAGAAGGGATAGTAAACGTCTACTTCCCGCTTTTCATACCAGAAAGGCTGCTCAACAAGGAAAAAGAGCATGTTGAAGGGTTCAATCCAGAGGTTGCATGGGTTACCCATGCAGGAAATTCAAAGCTTGATGAGCGTCTTGCTGTCAGACCCACATCAGAAACCATAATGTACGAGAGCTATGCAAAGTGGATTAGATCTTGGAGAGACCTCCCATTAAGATATAACCAATGGAATAATGTGGTGCGCTGGGAGTTCAAGCACCCTACGCCATTGCTTAGAAGCAGAGAATTCCTGTGGAACGAAGGGCACTGTGCCTTTGCAACAAAAGAGGAAGCAGAGGCAGAACGCGAGGTAGTACTAGGAATATACAACAAGATACTGAAAGAATACATGGCTCTCCCAGGCATAGTAGGAAGGAAAACTGAATCGGAAAAGTTTGCAGGCGCAGAGGCGACCTACAGCATAGAGCACATGCTTCCAAGCGGCATTTCAGTGCAGGGGCCAGATTTTCATAGCGATGGCCAGAACTTTGCAAAGGCATTTGACATAAAGTTCCTTGATGAAGAAGGGAAGACAGAATATGTATTCCAGAACACCTTTGGCTTCACTACAAGGGAGCTTGGGGTAATGATAGCGATGCATGGTGATGACAAAGGTTTAGTAATGCCCCCAAAGCTTGCTAGGATACAGGTTGTCATAATCCCGATATACAACAACGACACCAAGGACTCGGTTATAAAATCGGTGAGAGAGTTGTCGAAGAAGATCTCCGGCATAGCAAGAACATTCGTAGATGATAATGATGCGTATTCCCCAGGATGGAAGTTCCACGAGTGGGAGTTAAAAGGAGTTCCAATAAGGGTGGAGATAGGAGAGCGCGACATAAAAGCCGATAAGGCGGTAGTTTGCAGGAGAGATAATGGAAAGAAGCAGGATGTTAAAATAAAGGATCTTCCAAAGATGATAGAATCTTTGCTCGCAGATATTCACCAAAACCTTTACGACAAGGCATTAAAGGCACTTAAAGCCAGCATACACGAAGTAGGCACATATGCTGAGTTAAAGAAAATAATCAATGGCACTGGAGGATTTGCTGAAGCGCCGTGGTGCGGCTCTCCAAAATGCGAGGAGAAGATAAAGAATGACATACAGGCAAAAATAACAAATATGCCATCGGGTACTCAAGGAAAAGCGAAGGGCAAGAAATGCATAGTGTGCGGGGAGGACGCAAAGCATACGGTGAACATTGCAAAATCCTATTAAACCTAGATTCAAAGTAAATAAGGCGGCTAATGCAGCCCCTTCGTCTAGTGGCCAAGGACCGCGGGCTTTGGACCCGTGTACATCGGTTCGAATCCGGTAGGGGCTAATAATAAATAGGGTTACTATGTTGTATCTTTCATGCACCAAAAAGCTAAAGTGCTGAAAATAAATTCAAACACGATAAAGGCATTTCTGGCCAGTGATGGAAAAAGGGAATCTCTGAAAAAGAGGATGGAATGATACAGTGGTATTATCTCGCGCTCATATCATCCTCTTTAGTCGGGATTGCATCAATCCTAGAGAAAAGGGTCTTGAAGAGAGCACATGCGCTTTCTTATAGTTCCATAACTACCATATTGATAGCACTCCTCTCATTTTCGTTTATTCCGTTTTTGAATTTTGACATAAAGCCGATATATTGGATAGTGCTCTATGTGATGGGTTTTACATCTGCAATGAGCTATTGGCTGACGGCGAGGGCGTACAAGCATGCAAACATCTCTGTTTCCACGCCTGTCTTGAGCACAATGCCGCAGATGTTCACTGTAATACTAGGGTATCTGCTGCTCGGTGAGGTCCTTAGTTATATCCAGTATGCGGGTATAGCAATATTGCTTGTCGCCACATTTATACTCGTAAGCTATACTGCCAGACCCGCCACCAAAAAATATGCCAAAAGATATCCAATAATCCTTGCCGCAATAGTTTTCCTGATGGCTATAGGTTCGATAATGCTCAAGTTTGTCCTTTCTGGAGTAACCATATACACGGCATTGTTTATATTAGAGATGTTTGTAGCTTTCAATCTTTTCGTAATACTGAGGCACAATCACGGCAATAAAAATGAGATAAAAAGAAACTTAAGAAAATTCTGGAAACCTATGCTAGCCATAGCTGTCCTTGCAATTTTATATAGAATAACGTATTACGCCGCAGCGGCAGAGGCCCCAATCAGTCTTGTTTACCCTATAAGAAATGTCATCAACATAATGATAATTATGGTCGCCAGCAGTGTAGTATTCCATGAGAAAGGCATAAAAAAGAAAATTGCACTTTCGGCAGTAATGATTATAGCGGCGGTTATGATTATAATATAAAACCCGCATCCCAAGTGGAGCAATCATACAAGCCCTGCATGCTCTGTAGAGCCATGGCAGAGTCTGATGTATCAGCAACGGCTTTGTTGATTAGGTCTTAAACTGTTGATAAAACTATTCGTTTGTTGATAAAGTCAGACTAAATAAACAAAAACCCATCGGGCAGGATCTGGAAAAACTCTCCAAAAGCGGGTATCAAACGGCCCATGCTTAGGCCTAAGCGCTATGCCAGGCTCTTCCTGACCCTCCTCATGTCATGCATTCTTATTTCAACGCCTTCGACCCCTGAAAGTGCCAGTGCAGCCCTGTCCGCTTCCTGCTTGGTGTCCCTTGGATTGTCGCCGTCCATTGTCACGAAGTATACCGTTTTGGCACCGAGCTCCTTGACCGCGAGCTTTATATCAGCCATTGCAATCTCTGTTTCGGCCTGCACGACATAGCACTGGAACGGGTTGAGCCTGAGGCTTGCAAATACCCGTGAATAATCAGGCTTGCCTGGCTTCATTACTACGAGCTTGTGCTCGAGCTCCTCCTTCGGCGCGTCAATGCTGCCGGTATCAAAGAGCCTTCCGCTCGCCTTCATGTCAGGGAAAAGCTCCTTCAGCCTTGCCAACTGTATCTCGTAATTCATCTTCTCCAGCTCCTGCCTTGTGCTGAACTTTGAAGGCGGGTAATGCGATACCAGCTCCTCCATTAGGTCATCATCGGCCGAACTTCCTCCCTTGAGCACAGAGTAGACCTTCCCCATCGCCCCGCAGTCGGTATGCGGCAGCGCTATTATCTTTTCGATGCCTTCTTCCCTGACAATATCCCTTATCCTGTCCTGCAGCGGATAGACGTTGGCGCCTGCGTTGCCAAGGACAATGGCATCGCCGTACTCGCTCTCAACCATATTGTTGAACCTCCTGTCCATGCATCTTAATACCAGAGAATTTACCATGGGATCACGCCACGCAATTGCATTTTAAAGTATAAAAGTCTTTTGAGCCGGCAGGCTTTGTTGATAAAGTCAAATTTTGTTGATAAAGTAGGACTTAATCAACAAATCCATCAGCAACGAAACAGTTAAATCTTATGAACGGGTAAATGAGTTTGTGATGATACGAGGTATTTCTGATTTGTGATGAAAAAGAGAGTCTCTGAATCAAAGGTGAGAGCCTTGCCGCGCCATCCTGCATCGTATGCCATTGCGGCAATCATTGTTATGGGGATAGCAGTTGCATTAGGTGGATACTACCTTGCAAACTCAAATCCTGTTGCAATATCATCTACTGCTACTTTGAATGCAAGGTTCAATGCAACAGCAGTAAGGATATCTAACGCTTCATATTATGTATATCTTGCCGTTACACCGGCCCAGCAACTTGAAGGCTATATGAATTCATCATCCACTGGTAACTGCAGAAACAATTATCCATGCATAGGAATGCTATTCGAATTCCAAAACGAGTCTTATCTATGTTTCTGGATGAAAAATACGATAATCCCGTTAAGGCAGACTTGGCTCAATGAAAACGGATACCCAGTTTATTCTCATGTCGCATCCCCCATGTCTACAACTCCAGTATGCAACTATGGTAAATATGTTATTGAAACCCCTCCAAACCTAAGCATAAATGGGCAGCTTGAAATCGCCCAGAACGGTTAATTCTTTTTGTGCTCGTAGACAAAAATCGCGCCAGTCAGGGTCTTCAATGATAATGTAGCGCAGTGCATTCTTGCCGGGCCCGGGTCTATGCCAAGGAGCTCCTTTATCTTCTCATAATCCAACTTTCTTGCATCTCTTAGACTCATCCCCTTTACTAGGTCGGTGAGCATGCTAGCCGAAGCCTGGCTTATGGCGCAGCCCTGCCCATCAAATTTCACGTCCTTTATCTTTCCATTTTCAATCTTCAAATACATAGTTATTTCATCTCCGCATATCGGGTTGTCATCATGGAACTCAGCATCGTACTCTTTGAGTTTCCCTTTATTATGCGGATGTTCGTAATGAGAGATTATCTCTTCTGCATATATGTCCAATGGCACTTGCCTCACCGCACCTTGAATATTTTTTTTACCGCGTATATAGCTTCTACAGCAGCATCTACATCCTTTTCTTCATTGTAAAGGTAGAAACTGATTCTGGATAATGCCCCCTCTTTGAATATGCCTTTTACCAATGGCATCGCGCAGTGGTGCCCGGCGCGTATAGCGATCCCATAGCTATCAAATACTGCCGCAACATCATGTGGATGTATTCCCTTTATGGAAAAGGATATAACCCCCCCACGTTTTTCTATACCTTTTTTCTGGTATCCGAACAGTTCAACATTCTTTATCTTAGAGAGCTTCTCCAGTCCGTACAGCGTTAGCCTCTTCTCGTGTTCCCTTATCTTGCTCATCCCAACAGAATTCAGGTAATCTATCGCTGCGCCCAGCCCGATCCCCCCTTCTATGTTTGATGTGCCGGCTTCAAACTTCCATGGCAGATCGTTTGGGGTATAGGAATAAAATTCGACGCTCTTAATCATGTCCCCCCCTCCAAAGAGCGGAGGCATGGAGTTCAGCACATCCTTTTTACCATAAAGTGCCCCTATCCCGGTAGGAGCCAGCATCTTATGCCCCGATAATGCAAAAAAATCACATCCTATGTCTTTGACATTGACTGGCATGTGAGGTGCGGATTGCGCTCCGTCTACCAGAACTAATGCGCCGACCTTTTTGGCCTTTTTTGTCAGGTCTTTAACATCGTTTATGCTTCCAAGCACATTGGAAACATGCGTTATCGCCACAATCGCAGGCCTTTTCTCCAGCTGTTCTGCAATGCTCTTTTCCGATAGTCCTGCCTTATCTTTATCCAACTTGATATAATCCAGTACGGCGCCCTTTTTCTTCGCCAGTATCTGCCACGGCACAATATTGCTGTGGTGCTCCATTTCGCTTATGAGTATGTGGTCCCCTTTCTGTACGTTTGCATCGCCCCAACTCAATGCAACTAGGTTTATCGCCTCTGTGGTATTCCTCACGTAGACTATCTCCTCAATGCTGTTTGCACCAATGAAATTGGCCAGCTTCCTCTTAGAGTCAGTGTATGCTTCTGTCGCCATCTCCGATATCTTGTATACCCCCCTATGTATATTGGCGTTGTACTCTCTGTAGTACTTTGTTATCGCAGATATGACCTGAATTGGCTTCTGGGAGGTAGCTGCGCTATCAAGATATACCAATGGTTTTCCGTTCATCTTTGTCGCTAGAATCGGAAAGTCTTTTTTTATACCTGCCACATCGAGGTCCGCGCTAGACTTCTTTGCTGACTTTTGTGAAAGATTCATATCCTTCCTTCTCCAATTTTTCTATAAGCTCTTTTCCTCCTTCCGCCACAATCTTCCCGTTCGCCATAACATGCACAAACTGAGGGTGCATGTATGAAAGTATTCTGCTATAGTGCGTTATTATCACCAATCCTATATTATATTTCTCAGCAAATGCATTTATGTTCTCCGCAACTACCTTTACAGCATCTATGTCCAAGCCGGAATCAGGCTCATCGAGTATTGCTATTTTGGGCTGTAGAACGCCCATCTGCAATACCTCTGCTTTCTTCTTTTCTCCTCCGGAGAAGCCCTGGTTGAGCGATCTTCCTATGAGGTTGTCGACCATCTTCAGGTTTACTGCACTGGTTCTTATGTCTGCCATTAGCTCCTTTGTGTTAACTGTAGCGGCTACTGCCTCCTTTGCGCTATGGAGGAAGTTTATGAAGCCGACACCCTCAACCTCCACAGGATTCTGAAAGCCCAGGAAAAGCCCTAGCTTCGCCCTCTTGTCGGTAGAAAGTGTTAATATGCTCTGTCCGTCTACAAGTATGTCTCCAGAGCTTGGTTTAAGCTTCGGATGGCCCATTATGGTCTTCGCTAGTGTAGTCTTTCCAGAGCCGTTGTGGCCCATTATAACATGCACCTCCCCTTGCTTCACCTTAATGTTTACCCCTGCCACTATCTCCTTGCCTTCTATAGCCACATGCAAATCCTTCACTTCTAGAATCATATATCCACCTATTTTACCATTATTATGCAGTCAAACTTATGGTGCCCCTGGCAGGCTTTGCATACATTCCTCTGCGCTTCTTTTTCTTTGCCGCTTATGAGCTCTTTTATGAATGTATCTGCCGCACTGTCGCTTATATCAGTTTCAATGCCCTTCACACTCTTCGAATAATGGTCATTTACATACTTACTTACCGATGCCTGCGTCACCTTAAGCATCTCCGCGGCCTTTTGTTGGCTTATCCCGTACTTGCTGATCATCAGCTTGGCTGCCTTTGCCCTGAATGCAGGCACGAATTCACCCAAAGCAATTTCATAATCTGTTTTCATGCACTCACCTGTACTTGTAATGGTCTTTGAATATGTCTTCTTCATTTTCCTTGCCTACCCATATATTTTCTGTGGATAGCTTAACCTGATTGCCAAACCCCCCATTCTCCATCTTCTCTGCTATCAATGATGCACCTGCAAGCTTCGCGTTTATGTTCTTGAACCTGCCAATAGAGCTCGAGAAAAATCCCTCTACAATAAGTTCCTTAGCATCGTGCTCATCAAGCCCCTTTGACATAAGATAGAATATCAGCTCATCGTCTATCGGGCCGGTAGCTGAGGCGTGCGTTGCCTTAACCTCATTCTCATCTATTGACATAGCCGGGATCGAATTTAGATACGCGCTCTTATCAAGCAGCATGCCTGATTCGTGGACAAAAGACCGCGCATTTTTGGCCCCAAATGGTATTTTTGCAAACCCTTTCATTATACAGCGCGATTCGTTCATGAGCACCGCTCTTGAGTGCAACTCCGCGATTGTGGACGGCGCAGTGTTTTCTATGTTGCTAGTTATATCGAACTTCTGTTTAACAGAGCCGAAGGCGAGTTCGTTTACATGGATGGACCCCTCGTATCCTATCGCCGCAACGCGGTTCTTGGCGCGCGAGCTTGAACCACCATTGTAGAAATAATTCAGCTTGAGAGTAGCATTATTGTTAACATTATATTTCGACAAACCTACAACAACCGTATTCTTATCCTCATTATGTATCGCATCTATCA
>JAJYVY010000023.1 GCA_021791775.1 Microcaldota archaeon
CTCTTCGCCATGCTTTTCAAGTATTCAGTAAGGCTCTCTTTTTTTGCTGCAGAATTCACATGACCACTATCTCTCTTATTTGTCATTTTAGGAGCCAGGGTAATCGTTTCTCATGTACATAGTTCGGTGGCATGCCCACCGGTGTGCCCCGCGGAGTTGATACAGCATCAGGATGTTTCTTCCCCGTTGTAGGTTATGCCTAGTATCGATCCAACCAATGCGATCGCAAATCCTACCAACGGCAGCACGAAACTGCCGCTTGTCGCTAATCCTATTATGCTGAATATCAGGGCTACAACAGACCATATGTGCGCCCTCGTCATATGCCTGGTGTAGAGCGCGAATCCGGATATGAAGACCACTACGGCGGATATGATAGAAAGGGCTACCTGCTCCCCAACGCCGCCTACGTACGTATTTAACGTTGTCAACGCAAATCCAAGGTCTGGGAGGAGGAAGACGCCGAGCAGCGCTATTATGCCACCGATAACTACCAAACCCATAGCCAGAACCGGTTTTCCTTTCCTATCCCTGCTCCTCTGAGTCATACCAACACCAATCATCCATCATAGGTGGCGCCAAGGACGCCTCCCACTATCCCTATTATGAATCCTATTATAAAGCCTCCGCCATTAGCTATGCTGATGAGGCTGAATATTATCGCTACGACGCCCCACATGTTTACGGCCTTTGTGTTTTTGGAGCCGTACATCATAAATGCAGAAATGATCATGATTATTCCGGATATGATCCCTATGGAACCCAGAAGGCCACCGACAATGCCGAGCTTAACAAGCGAAAAGAATGCCGCTCCAAGAACGGCTATGAGTATACCTCCTACAAGCACAAGTAGCCCCCCTATAAGTTCGAGTATGAACGGGGCGGCAGGCCTGTTTATCCTCTTCCTGGTTGCCATATCTTAACACCAAATACAATGGAATGCAAAGCTTTAAATAACGTTTGCAGGCATCGGAGTTGTGGCAAAAAGACAACCCCCTTCTGAACCTGACGTATGCCAAAATAGCTTTAAATAGGTAAAAACCCGCTTTACTTTTCATGGGACACACTAGCGGAACTGCCATAAGACGGGCGACGATGAAGGACTTCGGGCCCATAGAAGCACTACTGAGAGATGGAGGTCTCATGTATGCGGCAGGAGAGAAGCCCTGCATTGATTCCTATTTCGACAGGATATATTTTGAGGATTTTCTGAGAAAACCAGAAGGCCACCTCTGCTTTGTAGCTGAGGCCGGAGGGGAAGTGGTGGGAGCAGTGCTGGCAAACTATACGCAGGGCTATGGCCAGGCTTTTCTGGACAGGGTGGTTGTGCGCGCGGATAAGAGGAGGATGGGAATAGGGCATGCACTTAACGTCAGGGCCATGCAGGAGTGCAAAAACCGCGGAGCGGGCAGCGTTTTTACCTATATTAATCCGGGGAACGCCGCCTCTCGCGCAATGCTTGCAGGAGAGGGTTTCAAGATTGCGAAGGGGCCGCATTTTCTAGATACCGCGACAAGGATGATGAATCCTATTCCTGCATAAGCTTGGTTTAGAGATCAAGAACCCTTTCTGCTTCGACTTCGCATTCATTCCCTTCTTTTCCCTCGCGAATGCCTGTAGCCCATGTAGTTCATCTCCTTCTCGAAACCAAGGGCTCTGAAGACCCCCATGTTCCTGTCCTCAGTTATGAGCACGATATGGTCTATTTTTGACTTCCAATGGCTCACAAATTTGTTTACCATCATGCGAGCGATTCCACGGTTCCTGAACTCCTCCAGCACAATCACGTTCTCAATCCACATGTGCCTCTTGGTGTTCCTGAAGCCTGATTGAAGGTACCCTACCGCTTTGCCATCAACTCTTGCGATAACCGTCAGGTATTTCGATTCCCTTATGACAGAATAGAACTCCTTTGCAGACTGCAAAAGCCATCCAGAGTCATGGGAGTTCGCTATTTTATCTATGTTAACCAGTTCTGGAACATCCTTCTTGCTCGCCCAAGACAAAACCACATTCAACTCATGCGCCTCTTTATCATAATTAATTACTCACATTGATTTATATTAGTGATATCTAGAAGATCCCGAATTTCTTCTTTTTGCTGCCATCAAGCTCTGCAAGCTTTTCCAGGTGTTCCCTCTGTTCTTTTGAGAGATGCTTTGGGACGTCTACAACTATCGTTGCTATCTCGTCGCCCGTTCCGGTGGCATTGAGTCTCGGCATGCCCTGCCCTTTTAATGTTATCGTGCTTCCGCTCTGCGTGCCCTCACTTATTGTTTCCTCCTTATCGCCGTAAAGCGTGGGCACGGTTATCTGCCCGCCAAGAGCAGCCACGTAAAATGGCACATGCACATTTGCATATATCGTTGTACCCTCCCTGATGAATTGCCTGTCTTTCATCACATTGACATCCACGTAAAGATCTCCCTGCCTGTCTCTTCCATAATCCCCCATCCCCCTAACTCTCAGCCTGGTGCCAGTGTCGACGCCTTTGGGTATGCTTACCTTTATCTTGTTTTCTGTCTGGCTTTTCCCTGTGCCGCCGCACGCCCTGCATCTTTTCGACGGCGTTTTTCCCTCGCCGTTGCATGCTGGGCACGTGCTTATCGTCTGCATGATGCCGAACGGGCTCCTTCTCGTAGTTGACACTTGTCCTTTGCCGCCGCACTTTGAGCATACGACTATCCTGCTACCAGGCTCGGCTCCCGTGCCCTTGCAGGTGTTACACCTGACAACGTGTCTCACGTATATCTCTTTATCAACCCCGTGCGCCGCATCGTATAACGATACATCAACCCTGGCCAGTATGTCATTTCCTATGTCTCCCCTGTTGCCTCCTTTTTGCTGGAATCCGAAAATGTTCCCGAACAGGTCATTATTGCCGAATGGGCTGAAGCCAAAATCTATCCCCATCTGCCGCAGCACGTCCTCTATATTGAAATTCCTGAAAATGTCTTCCTGCGTGAACCTCTGGTTGAAGCCCTCCGGCCCGAATGTGTCATACTGCTTTCTTTTTTCAGGGTCGCTCAGCACGGCATATGCTTCGTTTGCTTTTTTGAACTTCTCCTCAGCGCTCTTGCTAGGGTTTCTGTCAGGATGGAACTTAAGGGCGATCTCCCTATACGCCCTTTTAATGTCGTCTTGACTGGCTGTCCTTGGCACACCCAAAACATCGTAGTAATCTTCCGGCATTCTTCATCTCAGTGTTATTTTTCTACCTTGTAGTCGGCATCCGTAGCCCCTCCAGGCCCTCCTTCACTTCCGTCCGGCCCAGGCCCCCCTCCGGCCTCCTGCCCCGCATCCTTGTACATGTTTGCGCCGATTTCCTGCAAGGCTTTCGATAGGTCTTCCGTCTTCCTTTTTATCTCGTTCATGTCCTCTCCCTTCAGCGCGTTCTTCAGCTCTTCCTTCGCATCGTTTATCTTATCGTAGACTTCCTTCGGCACCTTATCCTTGTACTCTTCGAGCGTCTTTTCGGTTGTGTAGACCATCGCCTCGGCAGAATTCTTTGTTTCCACCTGCTCCTTGAGCCTTGCATCCTGCTCCTCGAACTGCTGGGCGTCCTTTATCTTCTTTTCTATCTCATCTTTGCTCATCTTGTTTGGGGCAACTATGTCCATGCTCTGCGCTTTGCCTGATGCTTTGTCCTTCGCGGTCACATGAAGTATGCCGTTGGCGTCTATGTCGAATGTCACCTCTATTTGCGGTATTCCCCTTCTCGCGGGAGGTATTCCAGTCAGGGTGAACCTACCGAGCTGCACGTTATCCCTTGCCATCGCCCTCTCCCCCTGCACCACGATTATATCCACGCTCGTCTGGGAGTCCTCGGCTGTGGAGAATACCTGCGCCCTCTTTATAGGTATGGTTGTGTTCCTTTCGATTATTTTCGTTGCTACTCCTCCCAAGGTCTCTATGCTCAAAGACAAAGGAGTTACGTCCAACAATACGACATCTTTGACCTCTCCTGTCATTACCCCCGCCTGCACCGCAGCCCCTAGGGCTACAGCTTCCATGGGGTCGACCCCCCGCTCTATCTTCCTTCCGAGCAGCTGTTCCACATACCTTTGGGCTATAGGCATCCTGGTGGGCCCTCCTATCAGTATTACTTTATCCAGATTTGCAGGCTCCATCTTTGCATCCTTTAGCGCCTGCATTACCGACTTGGCAGACCTTTCTATTATCGGTACAACAAGGGCCTCCAGCTTTGCTCGGGTGAACTTGTACGTGAAGTTGATCGGGTTGCCCTTTCCGTCTTTTGAAAGGAATGGGAGGTTTATCTCGGTGTTCAATACGGTCGACAATTCTATCTTTGCCTTTTCCCCGGCCTCCCTGAGCCTCTGCATTGCCTGGTGGTCCTTTGTCACGTCTATGTTGTACTGGGTTTTTATCTCCCCGACAAGCATGTCCACTATCGCGTTATCCATGTCTGTGCCGCCCAGTTGCGTATCGCCGCTTGTAGATACAACCTCAAATACGCCCTTTCCGAAATCCATAATCGTAACATCAAGAGTCCCGCCTCCAAGGTCATAGACCATTATCTTCATCTCCTTTGTCGCTTTGTCGACTCCGTAAGCGAGGGCCGCAGCTGTAGGCTCGTTTACAAGCCTGACCACTTCCAACCCGGCTATCTGCCCCGCGTCTTTTGTGGCCTGCCTCTGGTTATCATTGAAGTAAGCCGGCACAGTTATGACAGCCTTCGTAACCTCCTCCCCCAAGAAAGCCTCGGCATCCTTCTTTATTTTCTGAAGGAGCATCCCAGACAGTTCCTGCGGGGTGTACTCCTTGCCGAATATTTTATACCTATACTCGGTTCCCATCTTCCTTTTGAATGCGGTTATTGTGCCATCAGGATTAGCAACGGCCTGCCGCCTTGCAGGCTCCCCTATGAGCCTCTGCCCGTCCTTAGTTATCGCTACGTAGCTTGGAAACGCCTTGCCGTACATTGAAGTTCCTTCGCTGCTCGGTATTATCACAGGGCGGCCGCCCTCCAGCACAGCCGCTGCCGAATTCGACGTCCCCAGATCTATGCCTATTATTTTACTCATGTTTTCACCTTTTTATCGTCAATCCTTCTTTTCGGCCTCGGCTTCCTTCGCAACAATTACGGATGCGGGCCTCAGCATAATTCCCCTGAATGCATAACCCTTTTTCACAACCTCCAATATCGTTCCTGGTTTCCTTTTCCCGTCAGGCCTCGACAGCATTATCTCATGCCTGTAGGGGTCGAATACCCCATCCGTCTTTATCTCCGTCAATCCTTCTTTCTTCAGCACTTCTATGAAGTTCGAATATACCATCTCTATGCCTTTGGAGAACACATTCTCCTTTTCAGGGTTTGCCACTTCGAGTGCAAGTTCGAATTCATCAAGCACAGGAAGAAGTCCTTTGAGCAGCTCTGCCCTCCCTATATCCTTTGCCTTATCCATTTCCGCAGCGGCCCTCTTCTTGTAGTTATCGAACTCCGCCGCTAGGCGCAGCATCCTGTCCCTCAGCTCCTCTTTCTCGTCTTTCTGCTTCTCCTCTTTTTTCTTGCCGGCATCGTTTACTCCGTCAACCGCTGCCCTACCATCACTCTTTTCATCATTATCCGACATGCTTTCACCCCTTTTTTGCTCTCTTAACCTTTGTTTTCGTTTCCATCATCCTATCGAATTCCTTAGCTATGTCAAATATCCTCTGCATTTCCCTATCGATGTCGTACTCCAGTTCCTCTATGACCTTAGACATCTCGTTCGCCCTGAGATAATACTTTCTCCCCCTCTTCACCGCCACGCCTATCTCTATGAACCTGTTCAAATGATATATTACGGTACTTCTTGCCATGTCGCTGCCCACGGTGAGTTCCGAACTCGATATTCCCTCGCTAATTTGTGCGTGGCTGACCAGTTCCCTTAGTATGTTCTTCTCTATGCTGCCTTCCTCATCGGATGACAGCCCCAAAACCGCGCAGAACCACTGGAGCAGCCTCTCCGGATTCCTTGAGTCCGGCAGCTCGAGCGCCCTTATGGCTATTCTTTCCATGGATATATATTATGTGCCGATATGTTTAAATATTTTACTATTTGTAATAATATTAATTGAAATGTCAATTATTTTTAGACAGGTGAATAAATGAAGGAGGAAAGGAAAAGGCATGGAAGAAGAGAGGATGACGGTGCAGCTTATTTTTCGCTGCCAGACATAGATCCTTTCAGGATATCCAAGATGGCTGCAAGGCATGCCAGAAGCATAATAGGAGGCATAGGCATGGGATTAGGAAGGCCTGCAATAGACATAATAGACGAGGGGCCAACGCTAACTGTTAGGGCGGATCTGCCTGGCGTAGATAAAAAGGACATAAAGATAAACCTGACGAAGGATTATATGACCATTAAGGCCGATAGCTCATCCCAAAAGGAACAGAAAGGCGAGGGCTACTATTACAGGGAAAGATCAGCAGGCAGTTTCTACAGGGTCATACGCCTGCCGGTCGAGGTGCTCGCCGATTCCGCAAACGCAAAATACGAGAATGGCATCCTCTCTATAGGGATGAAGAAGAAGGATTACTCGAAAGGCAAGGAGATAAAAATCGAATAGATACGTCGACGTTGGGCCCGGGGAGAATCGAACTCCCGGTCTTCTCTCTGTGAAAGAGACGTCTTACCATTCGACTACGAGCCCCATGGCTTTTATAGCTTAACTTCGCCACATTAAACTTTTAAAGTATATTGCCGAGGTCTTATGAAGAAAGATTCGGCCTTATCGGCATCAATGATGGTATTGCAAAGTATCATTGAAAGCAGATAAAGGCGCTATGTCATAGAAGTCATACAATGAGCAAGTATAAGAACCTTTACGACTACAAAACTTCAGTAGGTTATAGATAGTCTTTATTAATACTCACTGGTTTCATGAAGCTTTATACTGGAAAGGGGGATTCCGGCAAGACCGACACTTTGGGCATGGGCAGGATAGGGAAGGAGACGAACACAGCTTCCTTGATAGGAGACATAGACGAACTCAACAGCACGATAGGCGTCGTGATATCGCAAGAAGGCGATAGGACGGTTTCAACAACACTCAAAAGGCTCCAAAACCTGCTTTTCAAGGCTGGAAGCGATGTCGCTTCCCCAGAAGGAAGGAAAATAAAAAGGATATCCGAAAGCGATGTGAAGTGGGTAGAGGATAGGACCGATGCCCTTTCCAATATGATTCCGCCGCTCAAAAAGTTTGTACTGCCAGGCGGCAGCGTCTGTGGAGCGCACCTCCATCTCGCCAGGGCAGTTGCAAGGAGGGCGGAACGGTCTGCGGTAAGGCTTTCGAAGGAGAGAATGATAAATGGAGATTTGATGAGGTTCTTGAACAGGACATCATCGCTGCTTTTCGTATGCGCGCTCTACACAAACATGAAAAAGAGGATAAGGGAGGAAAATCCCACCTATTGACCTCCAGATAGATTGAAATACTCCTTGAATTTCTGGGTCGTTTCGAGCTTTTTGCTCCTGCCCTCCCTGCTCGCCCTTACGAAATCGCCATCAACCAGCTCCTTGACGTATTGGTATGTGGTGCTGCCGAATGCCCTTACAATATTCCTCTGAATAATAGGCTCGTTCTTGCTTATGTAGGCAAGGATCCTCATCGCCCCTTTCGAAATTTCTGCCTGACCCGCAAGCGAACTGACTCTTGCAGCATACGGTTCTTTGACGCTCATTATGTATTTATCGCCGATTTTTAGCACGCTGAGCGGCGTATCCTCATTCTTGTATCTTTCGATTATGCCGTCAAGGACCTTTCTCACGTATCCTATTGACGCTATTCCGGCTATTGCTCCCAATTCTTCGGCACTCATGGCCTTGCCCGCCACAAAAAGAGCCGAGATGATTACATTAGCCTGCTCCGATGACTCGGGTCGGCCTTCCTCTCTTTCCAGAATGATCACCTGATATTTTTATAAGTATCTCGCCGAAGAAGTTCTCCTGGATAAGCACTATCTGGTTTTCGTGCGCAAGGAAGAGCACCGGTACGAAGACATCCAGCAGCAGCTTCTCTGCGCTATCGTATCCGCTTGCCAGCGCTGAAAAGGTGGTCAGCCCCTCCCTGTCCGCAATTTTTCCTATTTTCTTTATCACATTCTGCTTCTTTTCATCTATATCTTCAGTATTCACGATAATCGGTATCGGTGCAGTCATCTTTTCGTGCTCCGTACTGCGCTCTACCTCTATCTTCATCGCAGAGTCGAGTGCAGCCAGCAGCTCCTCCAGTGTAACTTTACGTCTGGGCTGCATCCTTAAGCGTGGAACTAGCTGTTCGACATCTGGTCTCGCGGGGCCTGGCAGCTGTGGCTCCTCTATCTGGACCTCTTCGTGTATGTCGAATATGGAAAGGGTGTCGCTCTTCATCCTCAGCAATATGGATGCTGAGAGGATTATGTTGGCGGGTATCCTAAGTTCGAGAACCTTCATCCGTTTTACAGCCGACAGATATTCGTCCACCACTTTCGATATGTCTATGTCCCAGGGGTCCAGCTTGCTGGACTGAACAAGCTCTATGAGCAGCTCGCGCCATGTAGCATTCTGCACAAACTCCTGTAGGTCGAACTCACGGTAAACTACCGCGGTGGTCGTCTCTGCGGTCGCCATTTTACCTAATTTATATGCTATGAAAAACTTTATAAAAGAGTCGCAAATGGGGGAGTTGCGGAAGAAATGTTGTCAACGCCCTTTTGCTAGAATCAAGTCAAGGACTATCTCTATCTCTCTGTGAGAGTACTCCCTCACCATGCGCCAATTTTTGAGCCTGATTGCGATGCGCCTCGCTTTTGCCCTCTTTTTTATGTATTCCAGGGCGTCTCTTTTTGCAGTTTTTCTGATTCCAAAAATATAGACATGGAGCGCTGCGCGCTTTTTCGCCATAGTGAATGCCTCGTCGAGAAATTTGCCGCTGTCTTTAGGCAATGGCATTACTATCCTGTCGGCAAAGCCCCTATACCGATTCGCGGCTTCCTTGACGTCTGCGCATATCGCCATGGCATTCCCTGTTTTGTTTAGTTTTATGTTTTTTGCCATCGCCGCTGCGGCATAGCTATTGAGCTCTATTCCTAGCACCTCCGCTTTTGGATTGCATTTCGCTATTTCCACCACAAACGGCCCGACGCCTGCAAACATCACGATTACCTTTTCTTTCTTTTTCGACAGCGCTGAAATCCTAGAGCGCTCGAAAGAGAGGCGTGACGAGAAGAATGCCTTCCTGACATCGAACACAAACCTGCAGCCGTTTTCCCACATGTCCGCTATGTAGTTGCGCTCGCCAGCCACATATGAAAATCTTCTAGTTCTGTACCTGCCAGAGACAGGGCCGGCCTTTATTATTACAGTTCTTATGCTTTTGTGGGCTTTCAGCAGGCTGTCAGCAAACTTTTTGATCTCTCTTTTTGATGCGCGATATCCCTCTATTATTGCGATGTTGCCAAGCATATCATATCCTCTTGCAACCCTTGCGTTTGCCTCAGGAAGCGCCTCTGCTCTTCTTTCTTCGGCCATTCTCTCTACTAGCCTGCTTCCCTGCTTTTTGAGAAGCTTTTTAATTGTTGCAGTAGCATTATTAACCGGAAATAGAACATAGCTGTCGCTATGCAAAACACCTGCATTCTTGCGGAGAAAATTTCTCTTTGCAAGTTGAGACCTTAGCGCCTCCGCGTGTTTTTTATCTATTATGGCGTAATGCATGGCATCATGTGAGTAATGATATAGAAGGGAAATTTATGTTCTTCGTTGTGAAAGTGACATCAGGCCAGGAGAAGGTCGCGGCGAGCATGCTGCAGAACAAGCTTTCAAAAGAGCAGCTGGGCATATATTCGATACTGGTGGTTAAGGGTATGCGCGGCTACATAATAGTTGAAGCGGAAGATGAGGTCGCGGCAAGGTCCTTCATAACAAAAGAGCGCAACATACGCGGAGTGCTGCCCAAACCGCTCAGCGATGAGGAAGTGGACAAGCTCCTTACTGTAAAGAGCTACGCGCAGGAGATGCATAATGGTGATACTGTAGAATTCACAAGTGGGCCGTTCAAGGGCTACAAGGCAAAGGTGCTGAGGGTGGACGAGGCCAAAAGCGACATGACCGTAGAGCTCATGGATGTGGTGGTGCCGATACCAATAACAACAAAGATGAACACCGCCAGAGTGATACAGAAGGCGCAGAAGAGTTGATTGCATGCCAGAAACAACCATAAAAGGTATGATAGAAGGAGGCAAAGCTACAGGAGGGCCGCCCCTTGGGCCGGCATTGGGTCCATTGGGGGTGCCGGTCAACGACGTAATAAAGGAGATAAATGAGAAGACCAAGGCATTCGAAGGACTTAAGATAGCCGTCATGGTGATCGTCGACACTGCAACAAAGAAGTTCAGGATAGAGGTGGGGGCGCCATCGACGAGCGCCTTGATACTGAAGGAAATCGGCGCCCAGTCTGGAGCGAAGACGAAGGACGAAACGGTTGGCAACATAACCGTGGACCAGGCCAAGAAAATCGCAGCTGCAAAAGAGTCGTCAATGTATGGCAGGACTCTGGCAGACAGGGTAAAGCAGGTGCTCGGAACGTGCAAGAGCATGGGCGTCAAAGTGGAAAACGAGGACCCCAAAGCAGTAATAGCAAAAATAAACAGTGGCGAGATCAAAATTGATGCCTGACCTCGCTCTGTTCCTCTGCGTTTGACTAACCATTAAGATATATATTTATATTTGGGGCGACGTAATAAAATAACGTATAGGGGGGAGAATATGGCAACAAGAGAGAAGAAAAGGAACGAATTTCTTGGGACGCAGCAGCAGTTAATATTAAATTTGGCAAGGGAAAATGCGAACGCCCTTGAGAAAGTCGAGGCGATATATAAGTCAGACCCGGCAGAGGCCGAGATAATCAGGCAAGTTATAAGGGAGCTTAGGCAGACAGAGGGGGCGTATGGGACGGGAGATCAGCCAAAAGTGACCTCGCTGGTGGACATCGCAAAAGGGAAAATCTTAGATAAATTAGAAAGCAAGAACTGGGCCGACGCAGTGCCCATAATGGATGGATTTGTGCGCAAACACACCATTGCCCCAAATGAGATCTTGCTGGTTGGGGCAACTGAAGAAGAATCGAAAAAGATGGGAGTGGCAACAGACAGGCTCATAACCCAACTACAGAACCTGGAGGGCATGTTACACAACATTGGACTTGCAACTTCGAACTTTAGGGCCGTCCAAGCGTGGGGCCGCGCAGGCGCACAAAAGGAAGCCGCGAAGCTCATGGACGCATGCAGGGACCTGGTGGATGATGGCATGATACTGGCGGTGGCGGCGCAGGGCATCCAAACCAGGGCAAACCAGAAGATAGCGGAGATGTCTGGTACCGCGCTGGATATTATACATACTTCTAGAGATATAACAAAGGCGGCAGCTTTCATCAGGGGATATGACCCATCATCTACGGTCGCACCGCCATCGTCCAGCCCAACCACAGCACCAGGAGAAGCAACAGGATCTGGCACCGGTGGTGCCACGTCAACTGCCTCCCATACAAAAACCGGATCTGGCAGGAAAAGGAGACCGAGACCAAGGGGGAGCACGGACACAAAGTCTTTCGAAACAGAGATTTATGATTATATAGCAAAGTATCAGTTTGCGGCAGATGCGGTGAAAAACATCACGGATCAG
>JAJYVY010000024.1 GCA_021791775.1 Microcaldota archaeon
TGGCCAGTTCGGTATCCCAATAATTCCAAATATTATCACCCGGTATGCTTTAAGACGCCATTCGGAATTATTAAGACTTTTATGGGGCATATAGCAATATGGTAAAGAGAAGGAAAAAGACATCGCCATACGGCTGGATCATCGCAGTCGTACTGCTCGCCGCTCTAGCCAGCTATCTACTAAACGGCTACCTTGCACAGCAGAGGTACAAAGCTGTAAATACGGTAGCTGTGGTAAACAAGTCTACAAACGAGATAGTCTGGATAGGGGCTAGTCAGCTATGCGTTCCAGCTGCTCCTAACACATACCTGGTGTCTGACTGCATGAAAGAAGGCTCTGGTGACATATGCGGCGGCGCTTATTACAGCGTCAGCCCTGTGGGAATATACTGCGGCAGCAACATCATTAATGCTACAGCGGTATGTGGTGCTGCAACGCCAAAACCTATAGGGGAAAACCAAAGTTATGTATGCGCCTTTGTCGGGCAGGGACACTGGCTTCTATGGACAAGGAACAATACAACATCGAACTTCACACTTGACAGCATAGGCAATAATTCCGCAACAATTACTGTGAGGGGCTGGTGCGGTTCCTGCGCAAACTCGCCACCTTCCTCTTACAACTACACTCTGACCCTTAACCAGACCGCAGATACGGCCTGCGCCACAGGAACAAGTCTGCAGCTGATAGCTGTGAACGGCAACTATGCACTGTTTGTGGAGACGGAATTCAAGAATGAGGTATGCTATTAGGTCGCCATGAGCACGCGCATTCTTACGCGCCCTTATAATTTAAATAATATACATAAATGTAAACGATATACATTCTTGTAAATTCATTTAAATGAAGGCATATCTAGTATATGTTTTTATACATAGACAAGATACGTTAAAATCTACGGTATAAAAATTCTTCTTGTCGGAGATATGCCTGATGCACATCTTGCGATTTGGGTTCGGATCAGGTGCCTTAATCTGCTTAATCCCACATCTGGCCAGCAATATTATTGCCATTAACATAACATATTTATATATATCATAATATGATATATTATATGGCAGATATGGAGATAAAGAATATGGTCAAGCTCTTCACCGTCCTTTTGCTCAGCGAGAAGGAACAGTATGGCTATGAAATAATGAAGGAAGTAGAAAAGAAGACAGGAAAGAAGGTCAGCCCTGGGCAGGTATATCCATTCCTGAAGCAGCTCAAGAAGTATGGCTATGTTGAGACTATGGGAAGGGCGGAGAGGGACAAACAGGCTTATCATCTCACTTCAGAAGGCAGGAAGTTCGTGGCGCGCCTCTCTGATAAGTTCGGCGACATGTTCGAGATTGCAATAAAACCAAGGCTTACTGTATGTGCACATTGTAACTGCGAGATATACAAGGGAGGATATAAGGAGAGAATTAATGGCAGGCTTATGAGCTTCTGCTGCAATAACTGCGCCAGGGGCTACAGGGAGCTGAAGACCAGATAGTATTGGTGAGAACATAGAAACACATGTTTTTTCAGGAATAAGCCTGGTGGCTGCTAAGATAAACAGAGTAGCTATGGGTTTATGGGCAAGTTTACCAATGACAATTGATACGGGTGGTGCTTTGGCTTCTCCTGCAGCTGCGCTGGCTTATGATCTGATGTTGATGTAGATAGAGGGTGAAAAAATGAAAGATCCTGTATGCAAAATGGATGTGGAAGGGAATTCCAAGTTAAGGAGCAGTTATAAGGGCAAGACCTATTTGTTTTGTTCGGTTAGCTGCAAGCAGAGCTTCGATAAAAAGCCGGAAAACTACGTGAAGAGTTAATTATGAAGTACAAATGCATTATATGCTGCTTGTATTATGAGAGCAAGGAATTAGCAGATATGTGCCATGAATGGTGCTCTGAACGCAGCAGATGCAGGTTGGAAATCGCAAGGCACGCAGTTGAAGCCGGCAATGGGAGATGATACTATGGCAACAGATCCGGTATGCGGAATGTATGTCGATGAAAAAAGCTCAGCGTTGGATACCGAGAGAGAAGGCAGAAAGTACTATTTCTGCAGCACGAGCTGCAAGCTTCAATTCGAGAAGCCGGAAAGAGAACTGCGAAGCCTAAGAACCGCACTAATGGTTTCGTGGCCCCTTACTATCTTGGTCTCGGCACTTACCTATATCCTGCACCTGGGTTTTGGAAATTATATAATGCTTATTCTAGCAAGCGTGGTGCAGTTCTACGCAGGGCGGAGGTTCTATGCAGGCATAGCTGATGCGATAAAAAACAGGTCCGCAAATATGGATACGCTGATTGCGATAGGCTCAAGTGCAGCGTGGGCCTATAGTGCAGCGGTCACTATTTTTCCGTCGCTCTTCCCTGCTGGAGGAGTATATTTCGATACCTCTACAATAATAATCTCCCTGATACTTACTGGAACGTACATGCAGAGGATTGCGGAATCCAGGGCGTCAGCGGCAGTTTCTGCCCTTACTGCCCTGCAGCCAAGTATAGCACATAAATTTGAAAATGGCAAGGTTGTTGATACTCCTATAGAAAAAATCATGAAGGGGAATGTGCTACTTGTTAAGCCTGGAGAGAAGATCCCTACAGACTCTGTTGTAATGGATGGGGAAAGCGCGGTTGACGAATCCATGATTACCGGGGAGAGTATTGCAGTCACCAAGAGTGCAGGCGATAAGGTGATCGGCGGCACCATCAATGCCACAGGTTCTTTGAAAATCAGGGCTGCTGTGGTGGGGAATGATACCGCGCTGGCGCAGATAATAAGGATAGTCCAGGATGCAGCCTCGAGTAAGGTTCCAATACAGAGGCTTGCGGACAGAGTCGCATCGTATTTTGTACCAATAGTAGTGCTTGTCGGGATCCTGGCTTCTCTATCCTGGTACTTCGTGTGGGGAGTGGGTGCGAATGTCTCTATGCTCATATTTGTAAGTGTTCTGATAATAGCATGTCCATGCGCGCTTGGCATAGCTACGCCTGCAGCCTTGCTCGTCTCTTCTGGCATAGCGGCCAAGGAAGGCATACTGGTAAAGAGCGGGGAAAGCCTCCAGAAGGCTAGCATGGTTAACACGCTGGTGTTGGATAAGACTGGGACGCTAACAAAGGGAAAGCTTGAGGTAACTGATGTAATCGCGTTTTCTGGATACAAAAAGAAGGAGATAATAGGGCTTGCGGCCACAGCCGAGATGAACTCTGAGCACGTAATAGGGAAGGCGATAATAGCAAGGGCGAACGGGCTTGGCATGAGGACAGACTTTCCTAAGAAGTTTACCTACATGCAGGGCAGTGGTGTAATGGCGATTGACAAGGATGGTAGAAAGATAGTTGTTGGCAATAGGGATATGTTCACTAATAAACAGATAGGAAAGATAGGGAAAAGCTTGCATAAGCTAGAGTCTGAAGGCAAAACAGCACTTGTTGTAGGAGTTGGAGGAGAGATTATAGGGCTTATAGCTTTGGGAGACATTCTTAAGGAAGACAGCAAGAAGGCGATAAACGCTTTCAAGAAAGGAGGCTACGATATATGGCTGATAACTGGCGATAACGAATGGGTGGCAAATGCGGTAGCAAAGCAGCTCGGCATACGCAACGTAATCCCGCGGGCTAAGCCCAAGGACAAGATGGATAAGATAGCGCAGCTGCAGAAGGAAGGGAAGGTAGTTGCGATGATAGGAGACGGCATAAACGATGCACCTGCATTGACAAAAGCCGATGTCGGCATAGCAATTGGTGCTGGCACGGATGTTGCACTCCAGGCTGGCGGCATAATTCTTGTGAAGAACAGCATCTACGATGCATTTATTGCAATGCAACTGGGAAAGAAGACAATGGAAAAGATAAGGCAGAACCTTTTCTGGGCTTTCGCGTATAACATAATCCTGATACCTGTGGCTGCAGGGGCGCTGATACCTTTCTTCACAGCAAGCATCTATGTTATTTTGCCTACTTTTGCGGCACTGGCCATGGCTTTTAGCTCTGTGACTGTTGTATCGAATTCATTATTGCTGAGGCGCTTCAGGGCTTATTGATTATTCTGGTGCAATCTGCATGTTTTTTTAAATCCGCAGTAGATGTTTATTAGTTAAAATGTGCAGCAGATGCAAGCCAAAGTTAAAATATGGCAGATATGCTTCTGACTTTGTGTTAGGTAGGCTTCTTGGAGGTTCAGGATTTTTTTTAGTCGGGCTTGATTTAGCAGGAGATCTTAAACCTGATGTGGCAGGGTGCAGATGTGCATGCAGTAAGGGGTGGGTAGATAGCTACGGATGTAGGAAATGCAGACATGTTATATCTGATTCAGAAAAGGGATTGGCTATCGGTGAAGATGCCAAGGCATTTTATCTTAAAGCTCACGAAGCTATGCTTAATAAAGATTATAACTTGGCGCATTCGCTGTTGATTGAGGCTTTTGGAAAGGACAAAAACTTTCCTGGCATATACGAAGGACTTATTGCTACATCAATACGTATTGGCAACTATGAGGATGCACACAAATATGCCGAGCTATTGCTTGAAAAAATGCCGGACAACGCAGTGCCTTATTACTGGATGGGAAGAGTAATACTTGCCAGAGATAGGGATTACAAAGGTGCATTGCAATACTTTAAGGATGCGGCTAATCTTAATGCAGATAATTATCTCTATTATTCGTTATGCGGCTTTTGTTATTATAAACTTGGCATCTACAATATGGCCCTTACTGCATTGAACCTTGCTTTAAAGAGAAATCCAAAAGACTTTAAGTCGTTAATCTTAAGAGCCAATGTCTATATTAAATTGGGCAATAAGCCTTATGCTATAAATGACCTTAAGTATGCATTGGAGATTGCTGAAGAAAATGCGGAAGCCAGAAGGATGCTTGAGAAGCTTCAGGCATCTTAGCCAGGTTTCAACATATATGCAGGTTTGCTTTAGATGACTAGTTTTATATTATTTTATGATAAGGTTGTGGTATTATGGCAGGGCAAAGTGATAGAGTAGGGAAAAGGAGGGGTGGATTTAGCGGTGAAGAGCTTGCTGCGATGAAGGATCGTATCAGAGAGCTTAATGCCAAATCAAAAAACGGAGAACAGGATGTTCTTGCAGCGATAGGGAAGATGGAAGAGCCTGCAAGGTCGATGGCAAAACAGATTCATGAATTGATAAAATCTACGGCCCCTGGCTTGCAGCCTAGGACATGGTACGGCATGCCTGCTTACGCAAATGGCAAAGATGTTGTATGCTTCTTTCAGAATGCAGGGAAGTTCAAGGCAAGGTATTCTACGCTGGGTTTCAGTGACAAAGCACACCTTGACGAAGGGAATATGTGGCCTACTTCGTTTGCATTGAATAAGCTTACGGCAAAGGAGAAGGCAAGGATAGAGGAATTGGTTAGGAAAGCATTAGCGGGAAAATAGGTTTGAGCTGCTTGTTGCAGATTGGACTCATCGTCTATCTGTAGATTGATTTTCCATTGTGGATTATAATAATACTGGCAGTTCATTGCTTAAGTTTTATAGAGAACTCAACTAGTTTATTAAGCAGCAAGCTTATCCTCTTCTGGACTTCTGTGTCTTTTAGTTCTCCGTCTTTGCCTATCTTTTCAGAAGCAAATGTGACTATTACCTCAGGTTTTACTACAGCGTATACATTCAGGAAAATGAAAACCTGGCGGAGGTGGTATTGTGCCCGTGATCCTCCCATCGCACCTACTGATGCACTCATTATCGCTGCGGCTTTACCATCAAATGGATTGTCAGGGCGCGAAGCCCAGTCTATAGCGTTCTTAAGTGCGCCAGGTATTGAATAGTTGTATTCCGGTGTGGATATGAGTATGGCGTCTGCCTCTTTTATCTTCTTTTTTAGCCACACTACCTTTTCGGGCGGGTTATTTTCTGTATCCTGATTATATTCAGGTATTCCTGATATGTCAAAGATTTCAAGTTCCGAATTCTCGGGAACCATTTTCTTTGCTGCGTGCAGCAGAGCCGTGTTATACGAGCCTTTCCTGATGCTACCCGATATTCCGAGTATCCTTACTCCTGTGGTGGGCATGGTAAAATATTGAAATTATATTTATGCTTTATCGGAATGTGATATTCACTTGCCCCCTATCTTGAACATCTTTGTGCCACAGACTGGGCATTTGCCGGATGTTGCCTTCTTTCCATTCTTCATTGTAACCTCCTTTGCCTCTTTCATTTCCTGCTTCTGCTTACATTTTACACAATATGCTTCCATTTTATCGCCAATTTATTGTTGTATTTATAATATAAAAATTCGGTGGTTTGTGGCTTAGCCCTTCTTGCGGCTTCTGGTGTGCACGGTTTTGGCGGCGTGAGGATTTTTAGTATCTGCAGGGTCTTTTACTTTTCTGCCTTGGCCATCTATCTCCCCGCGCGCTATTCTCGTCGAAGAGATAGGCTTCCCGTCGTATGCTTTTGTATAACCGACAATCGTTATCCTTATTGGGTGTATGTGGTTTTCTTTTCTTATGGCGTTTATCTCTCTGGCTACCTGCACGGTTTCCGGGCTTACTATTATATAATCAAAATCCTCTGTTAGCGTAGGTCCGTATTTGTCTCTTAGTGGGCTTATTTTGTACGCCTTGCGGTATTTTGAGGCAAATTCAATAAGCTGCGCGCGCCTCTTCCTGTAACTCTGAGATGCTGGTTTGTGGCTTTTGACGTATTTGTCAGTTGTAAGGCCTATATATATGCTGTCGCCTATTGAGAAGGCCTTGCTTAAAAGCTTTCTGTGGCCTTTGTGCAGGAACGCAAACGTACCACCGACCACTGCCTTCCTCATGAATATTTATGCCCTTCGTATGTTTATTAATTGGGGCGTTACGATAATGCCTTAATATAGTTATAGGTATATTTTATACAGTAATTATCGTCAGAGTGTTAACTTGAAAAGATTTTCAGATATGCAGCTTAGGCAAGACCTCGTAGCTGAACTTGAGAGGATGGGATTTACCACAGCTACAGAGGTTCAGGAAATTGCACTTCCAATCACATTGAGCGGGCGCGATGCAATAGTAAGGGCAAAGACCGGCTCTGGAAAGACCATAGCGTTCTTGATGCCGATAATGCAGGGTTCTAGAAGAGAGCGCGGGATTTATGCGGTTATACTTGCACCGTCCAGAGAGCTTGCAGTGCAGATCTTCTCTGTCACGGACAGGCTGGCCCGAGCGGTTCATGAAAAAGTAGTGCTTGTATACGGAGGGGTATCGATAAACGCGCAGATAGACAGGATAAGGCAGGGAGCCACCATACTGGTAGGAACGCCTGGACGAGTTCTTGATCTAATGGAAAGGGGTGCGCTGAGATTTGACAGGGTTCGTTTCCTTGTCCTTGATGAAGGAGATACGATGCTCGATATGGGTTTTATAGCTGATATCGAGAGAATAATATCAAGCGTGCCTGAGAACAAACAACTTCTTCTTTTCTCTGCAACAATGCCAAAGGAGATTGTAGGCATAGCCCAGAGACATATGAAACGCGATTATGCAACGGTAATAGTAGGCAAGGAGGACGAGCTTTCAGTAAAGACCATAACCCATTTTTATTTTGTGGTTCCGCGGAACCTTAAGTTTGCTGCGCTTCTTGCTTATATAGACCAGAATAAGCCAAGAAAGGCA
This sequence comes from Microcaldota archaeon, assembly GCA_021791775.1. GTDB lineage: Archaea > Micrarchaeota > Micrarchaeia > Micrarchaeales > Micrarchaeaceae > JAJZAB01. Next base: position 7,619 of record JAJYVY010000024.1, read on the forward strand.
ATAATATTCGTTAGGACACAGAGAGAGGCGGATCTTGTATACAAAGTTATAATAGATCAAGGTAACGACGCAATGGTGCTTCACGGCGGCATGACACAGGCTAAGAGGGAGACTTCGCTGCATCATTTCAGGAACAGATCACAGTTCCTCATAGCAACAAACGTGGCTGCGCGTGGACTTGATATAGAAGGCATAACAGATATAATAAATTTCGACGCGCCTGAGGATCCTTTTGTTTATGTCCATAGAGTGGGAAGAAGCGCACGAATGGGAAAAGAGGGGCGGGCTTTTACCCTGATAACTCCGAATGAAAAAAGCATAGTGAATGACATAGTCTACGATGCAAATGTAGATTTGAAGGAAATAAAACTAAGTGTAGAAAAATATAGGAATATCAAGATCCCTTGGAGCAGTAGTAGGAGGCGCGAATTCGGAAGGGGAGGAGGGGACAGAGAGCATAGAGGCGGATTCAACAGAGGTTATGGAAGACCACATAGAGGAAGAGGAGGCAGGTTCGGGTAAATAATGCTGTATTCTGTGTTAGTTTATAAGCTTTTGCTGCAGAATTGTTATAACACAAAGTGAATGTATGGGAATAAAAGTGGAAAAAATAGACTATGTGTCTTTTGCGAAGTTTTATGCCATAATTTCTGGCATAATAGGGCTCCTGTACGGATTGATAGGTTTTGCAGGAGGACCTGTGGCTGGGTTAATTACAGTGGTCATTGGAATTGTAGGCGGCCTTATAGGAGGATTTATAGGCGGGATAATCTTTGCTCTTCTATACAATGTCCTCTTCAAGAGAGTAGCTACTTTTGAAGTAAATTAATTTTATTTTTCTTTTTTTTCTTTTTTGTTTGCTATTTTTTAATTTTTATGTTTAGAGTTATAGTATGTCAGAATTCATGTGCAGCCAGTGTGGGAGCGATGAGGGCACAATATATGCGTGCGGCAGCTGCGGTGGGTATTTCTGTTCTGCATGCGTTGTACGGGGAAATAATTCCATAATATACTGTCCTCAGTGTTCTCCTCAGTGTTATGTAGCGCATCAGGGCTGATGCAGGAATTTTAATGGCAGAGAATGATAAGCCTTTCTTAACGGAAAGGCACAAGAACATGATATTGTTCGTTCTTGTGCTTGGAGTTATGATGTCTGCCATAGACAGCACGATAGTACTCTTGGCGCTGCCAGTGATGGTGCAGCAACTCCATTCAAGCATAGCAACGATGATATGGGTTATACTTATATACATACTTGTTGTCTCAGTAGCCTCAACACAGCTTGGCAAAATCGGAGACATTTATGGAAGGAGCAGGATGTTCAACCTTGGATTTGCAGTATTTACTGTCGCCTCCTTTTTCTGCGGGCTAGCGCCTACTGACATACTTCTTATATTAGGAAGGGCTGTGCAGGCCGTAGGAGGGGCATTGATGCAATCGAATAGTGGAGCCATAATTGCAGACACTTTTGACAGGAAGAGGATTGGAAGGGCCTATGGCTTTACTTCGCTGGGGTGGGGATTCGGATCGGTTTTGGGCATCGTCTTGGGAGGCATAATAACCACTTTTATCGGATACAGGTATATATTTTATATCAACGTTCCGATAGGCATTTTTGCCTTAGTTTTTGGGATTAGATACCTTAGGGATGGGCTTTTATCGAAGCGCAAGATTGATGTGTTCGGCATGTGCATACTGGCCGCGTCTTTGTTGCTAATATCGTATAGTGCAATAACAATATCCACAGTAGGGTTGGGTTATGCTAATTTTATTATGATTGTATCTGGCATAGGATTGTTATACTTGTTTATAAGGATTGACAGGAAAGCTGCGAGCCCAACAATCAACTTCAGTGCTTTTGGGAACAGGATACTCAGGAATTCGATGTTTGCTTCTTTTTTTCAGAGCCTTGGCTATATAGGGGTTGTATTTGCACTTATAATGTATCTTCAAGGAGTGCGTGGAATTAGCCCTTTCGATGCTGCCTTGCTTCTTGTGCCTGGTTATATAATCAGCAGCTCTCTTGGGCCTTTCATGGGACGTTTCTCAGATAGGTATGGGGCAAAAAAGATAGCAACCGCGGGTATATGCCTCATGGCTGCTGGCGTAGTAGTTTACCTGACAATGACTGCGACATCTTACATATACATAGTTATATTAGGTTCCGTTCTTGCTGGAACTGGTTCATCAATGTTTTATCCCGCAAATAATAGTGCGGTAATGTCGAATGCGGAAGCACGCTCGTATGGTAGCGTATCTGGGCTTCTCAGGCTCATGGGCAATCTTGGGACCCTTGGAAGCTTTGTTATGGTTATAACTGTTGCATCGCTTGCCGTGCCGCGTGCGGTCGCATTTGAAGTTTTTATAGGCACGTCAAAGATAGTAGGTGGCATCTCTCAGGATTTTATGGTGGGATTCCATGCGGTAATGGTAGCCTCCATAATCATACTTGCTATAGCTGGAATACTATCCTGGACCAGAGGAAAGGAAAACAGAGGTGGATGATTGGAGTAGGCGATGGCGGTAGAAGTAAAATTTGGGATGAAGAAAATTGTGTGACTGAATAGACTATCTAAAGTTGGTAAATGCAGTTGACGTGGATAATAAATTTTAGAGACATGATAACAAGATAGTTATTATATTTTATTATTTTTGAATAGTATGTTTCGAATTTTAAGGTGAATCAATGATTTCTGAAAAATTTAAAACCATAAAATATGAGGATTTATTTGGTATTGGAGAAAACGATGTAAAAAGAGCCATTGATAGGTCCTGTCCAGAAACATCAGGAGTTTATTTATATATATTAAGAAAAGAGACCGTAAAATATCCTTTTGGCTCCAGCAGGATAGTTTATATAGGTAAATCAAGGAATTTAAAAAAGCGAATCAAGCACCATTTTACTTCGGATATGAAAAGTAAACTGTTTGGTTGTGATGAGGTGGAGACATTAGAATGGCCTTATCAAAACTATTTTATTGAAAGATCAAGTATGAAAATTGATATAGTGCTTGAAGAGTGTAAAGAATATGATAATTTTGAGCTGTTTTTGCTCGGAAGTTTCTTTAAAGAATATGGCGCGCCGCCGCTTTGTAATGGTTCAGTACAAAGGAAAAAGTTACGCGATGTATTTAGTGAACGTAGTGACATACTAATAGACCGGGCAGATAAACTGATTCAAAAAATTGATGTAGACATTAAATAAATTTATTAAAAAGGAGTATGGGCGACTTCAAGTAATAGTTAACTAGTCGTGTTGCTGATTAGATGAGCCCGAGGGGATTTGAACCCCTGACTTGGTGGTTAAAAGCCACCCACTCTAGCCAAACTGAGTTACGGGCCCTCAATGAATTTTGATTATCTTTATCTATAAATATTTATAATGTACTTGGCGGTTAAACCAGCATGCTGCAGCATTGCTTTAAATGGTCATTTTATATATTATGTTCGTGGCGTAATGAGGAAATTTAGCAGAGTTCCTGCTGGCAGAGAGGTAGTTGAGGACGCAAGATCTGTATTGCTTAAGGATACGAATCTCAAGAGGATTTACTTT
>JAJYVY010000025.1 GCA_021791775.1 Microcaldota archaeon
AGCACCTGCTCAGCCTTCTGAAGCCGAAGTCCAATACCGCCAACCAGATATACAAAGCAAAAACAAAGCACAACAAAAAGGCAACTGCCATCTACAACGGAAAATTCAAACTAATGCATTTCTTCGGTAATAAACTGGACGAGCTGTACAACCTAGAAGTAGACCCGCAGGAAACAAGCAACATAATCGGCTATAATAGGGGCATAGCAAACGCGATGCTGAGCGCGGCAATCTGACTAGCTGACTAGCCCACTATAGCGCGCACATACGGCTGGCTGCAAACCGAGGCGGGAGTGAAATTGTCGATCTTGCATATCTCTGCGGTAAAGACATCCGCCTCTCCAAGCACTGCCTGAGATATTGTCGTGTTGGAGTTGCCTATCTGGTCTATTATCTGCCCCCAATTCAGGCTTTTGATATAGCCCGGGCTAATGCTCTGCGGTATCCCGATCTGTATGCTCTGGTTGCCGAAGTCGATGAACGGTATGGACCCGCCGGAGTCGAATCGCGCCGCGGCCGCAGCCTGCAGCTGGCTGGGCTGCTGCAGCGTCCCGTATGTATTGTTTTCTACTTCAACAGGTAGGAAAGTTATGTACCTGCTTGAATAAGTAGAGTTGTAGAATGTGAAGGTCGGCACGCTGGTAAACGGCTCTTTATTATCAGAGCTCGAGGTCATGTAATGAAGCGAGCTTAAGTTCCCGAACCTCATAAGCGCGATTATGGCCCCCCATCTGAATACTGCGCAGAACGGGCAGTACTCCGCGCCTATGTAGATGACAGTAGGTTTTCCATTTACCATTGTCACATTATATCCTGAAGTTGCTGTCGGATATGGAGAGTCCACTCCTGCCCCTATCTTGTTCGCCAGGCCGGTATTGGCGGCTATGCTTTCCAAAGCCACAATCTGGGACTGGTTCACTGGTTTGCCATCGTAAACTGCAAGAGGACTAGAAGACGAACTATTGAATACCAAAACAGCAGCAGCGATAATTACTATAACGACGATTATACCGTATACCACTTTCTTATTCATATTATCACACACATTTGTCGGAAACTATTATAATAATCTTTTCTTATTCCTGGAGTAATAGAGAAGCGCGCTTACTGTAGCCGGATCGTTTATCGTGCCGCTGTCCACCATCTCCAACGCCCGTTTCAGCGCGAACATCCGTATGTCTATCTTTTCTGATGGGTCGAGATTGCGCTTTCCTGAGCGAAGGCCTTTCGCAACGTAAAAATAGCGAGATGCGGTGGTCAAATCCGGCAACTCATAATTTTTGAACATGAATTTAAGAGAAGTTGCAATATAGCCTGTTTCTTCCTTCAGCTCCCTGGCTGCCGTCTTTCGCGGCGATTCACCTCTGTTTATGTGACCGCCAGGGAGTTCATAAATCCATTTTTTTATCGCATGCCTATACTGTCTTTCCAATATCAGGCGCTCTCCGCTCAGCACAGGCAATATTATCGCAGAGCTCGGTTCCCGCACCCTGATATAACGTTCATGCGCTTTCTTGAACCTGACATTGTATTCTTCCACATCGAAAACAGAGCTGCTGTAAAGGATTTTGCCCATACTTGTTTATCGGCGGTAAGCATTTATATATTGCATGTCCATCATCTTTGCAGGGGCTGTAGCGTAACCTGGCAGCGCGGCTGGCTCCAGATGTTTATAATTATATGAGCGGGAAACCGCAATGATGATAATCTGGAATGTTAATTAAAATATGAAGTTACCAGCAAATTCGGGTTCAAATCCCGACGGCCCCAAGTAAATGTAATGCTCGGAATCAACATAGGCGAGCTGTTCCTTAAGATATGCGATAGATTTAAAGGCGACCCCTGCTGAAAAGGCGCGTTTGTTCGAGTATTGCGGTTGCAAGGCAGAGAGAAAAGTATGTAGAACGTCCTGATAAGAGAAACTGCAAAAGGCGTACATTCCTCTTTGCCGCTGTTATCACTTGTATCGAATAAGGGGCCTTTGCTTTACATGACAGTAAGATTATTAAGCCTTTAATACGTGACTGGGATGTGGCGAATTGGGACGTCGTACTGGAAAAGGACGAGACTGTTTTAGCGCACTATGAGTCTCCAAATCTGGAGGCGCTTGAGAATAGGAATGAGAAATTCAACAAAGTGGCCGGCAGGTTGGCTGTAGGAATGGGTGCTGCTGCCGCCAGCGCTCAGAACAACCCACGATTGGGAGAAAATCCAAATGATGCTTTCCAAAGACAGAGGGCGCAAATCAAAAAGCTCCAGGAGCAACGGGACAACAGAGAAAATATGGTTAAGCAGCAGCTTGAAAAACAGAGCAGTGTCGGAAACACCTTTGTCATAACCAATAAGAGGGCATTCATATTCGATTCTGCATTGGGAAGCATATCGTGGGAGGTCCTTTTCGATGCTGACTTATTTAGAAAGGCCTTCGAAGAGAAATCCGCAAAGGTAGCGCAAACAAAGAACGGGGCATCAGAATCAATAAAGAATAAAGGTTTCTTCGAGAAAATGAAGTACGGGTCTTCGCAGGAATATAAAGATAAACTGGCTGAGGCCGCCGCGGCGCAGAATGATTCTATATTTGTTTTAAGAGGGGTTAAAAAGGATAAGCCGTTGCTTAAGGGCGAGCGAATAATTATTGATTCGACAGCCTATTTTCCAAGAGAGGACAATGATCTTAAGAAAGCATACAAGATAGACCGGCCCTTTTCCTTGACGTTCGGTTCCAATGTGCAGGACCTTGATTCAATTGTCAATGCATTGACGCCTTTTTCTGCAAAGCTGAATGGTGCTGAGCAGTGATGCTACTTCCCGGTGTAGTTGAGTATCTGGTACAATGAGAAATTCGATACGCCGCCGCTGCTTGCAGTGGCCACCAGCCGCAATCTGCTCTGTAGCTCGAGTTTGTAAACACGTCGGCCTCAGGCATCGAAAAGTCGCATCAAAAAACTGAGAACCGATAAAACACATCCTTTGCTGGATGCAGTGATTGCATGAACGCAGGGGAAGATTACGCCGTTTACGGGCGGGAGGATGTCACGTAAATGAATGGGCGTCGGGACCCACCGCAAGAATTTTCCAGCTCTCAGCTCACTACCGGTATCCCCAAGCTGCTGTACACTATGTAGAGCACGCCGCTCGCCAGGGCTATTATCCCAAGAGCCGTTATTAGGTAAACGATCTTCGACTTGCTGGCTATTCTGATCAGGAAATCTATAAGGAAGAGGCTAACCACGGTAGCTGTTGCTATGGCTATAAGCAATCCTGTCAATCCTATCTGGGAAAGCGCTACGGATACATTGGCGTGGCTTGCTAGGAAGGTCAGGCCAAACGCCCCGCCCGATGCAAAAATTCCAATTATGAATGATAGCCTGAATACCTCATCAGCTTCTACATTGAGCAGAAACATCACGCTCGTAGTTATTCCTGATCTGCTGACTCCGGGCAGGGCGGCTATGCCTTGAGCAGCGCCTATGATTATGTAGTCCTTCATTCCAAGGCTCTCGAACTTCCTCATGTTCGTCCCTTTTGCGGCCCTCTTCTTCTTTGAATATCTTATGAAAACTGCATCGCCAATCAGGACCAACCCTATCACGAGCATCGGTATGCCTATCGATACGCCCTTAATCGAGTCGGCTATGAGATAGATGGGGGTGCCTATCAGCCCGGTTATTATTGTTGCGGTAAGGACATAAACAAAAAGTTTCTTCTCTCCGTGCGTTCCTCGCAGCACGATCACCTTTGCCAATGAGAAAATATCTCTTCTGAAGTAGATCACTGCGGCGAGTATGGTGCCCACTTCCATGAAGAGACCGAAGGTGTAGGCCTGCTGGAAGTTCAGGTGCAGCAGCGCCTGGGAAGTCAAGAGCACTTGAGTTTTGCTGCTTATCGGCAGCCATTCTGATACTCCCTGCACTATCCCGATTATGATTGAGTATACTGATTGAAGTATGTTTAACACACCAAGGATTACCCAAAAAGATTAATAAAGATGATTAAATGCGCAGCGCTTTGGGCCATCCTGCGCGCCTGCGCTCGCCGGGTGAGGAAGCCGCGCCCCGCAGCATTGCATCAACGCGCATCATGCCTTGCAACCATTATCAAAAGCCTTTTATAATTCAATGCTGTGAGTATATCGGTGAGAAAATGTCAGACACAGAAATGGATAACTGCACATACAACGTACACAAACAGCTGGTGAAGAGACTTCAATTCCTGCATCACGCAGACAGCTACATAAAGCAATCGCAGGCTGCCGGCCACTCCCAATGCGAGAGCATGTGGAATGAGATAGTGAAGAATGAGCAGGCGAACGTGAAGCTGCTTCAGGCCGCTGTCAAGCGCGACAGGGCGAATATGGGCATCTAATCAGCCAATATCGATTATTTTAGATGCAGTCACGTTGGCCGAGTAGACAACCCTCCCCTTTTCATTGAGCAGGTCGGCGCGGTACCTCCTGCCGCGTACAAGCCAGTGGGTCATGCCCCTTCCCTTTGGTGCATCGCAATCCAGCACCGTATCGTCAAGGTAACTAAGCCTGATGCGGCATCCATCGCATCTTACATTTATTTTTACCCGCATCTCTTTCGGGGCCTGCAGGCCGTGCAGCCTCCTGTATTCTTCAATCGGGTTGTCCAATATTGCTGTAGCATCAGGGCAATCCAAGGTCCTTATGAAAATTGCGTCGTGGGCTATCTTGAGGTTCCCGTCACGGCTTACAAAGCTTAGCGCTCCTATCCTGGCGTCCATGTGCTTGAGCTTTGCCGCCACCGCCTCTTCTTCAACATTGGTAAAAACAAGGTCACTGGCTGCGGCTTCTGCAACGTCAGCAGCCTGCTTTAGATAAAGCTTCAGCTGGCATAGCCTTCTTATGCCGGTTTCTATATCGGAAGTGTTGTGCGCAAGAAGTAACAGGCCAACGCCTCTCTTCCTGAAATCTTGGATCCTGTAGCGGATGTCTTCCACTACTGGCGATTTTGGATCCTTCAGCATCATCTGCGCCTCCTCCATGCATATCAGCAGGCGCAATTGGCCGTCACCATTCGAATCAAGCGAATCCGCAATCGAATAAACCTGGTTGAGGAGCAGCGCATAGAAGTGTGACCTGGTGCCAATTCCAGAATGCGACAAGTCAAATACGGCTCCCCTCCCGAGCAAATCCTCTATCTTTATCCCTTGCGCAACCGAATATTCCGGCATAACCAATATCTTCTTCAGGTTTTCGAGTGACGATTTTATGTTTTCGCCGTGCTTTGTGTATTTTACGCCGACATTTGTTCTTTTTCCGTGCATAGCTATTATCGACTCCTCTATCTCGTTAAAGACTGCTGCCGGATCCGGTTCCCTGGTTTCCGAATATACTCTGCCGAAGGCATTCAGCAGGCACTTCTCGATAGGATTCCTGTACGGGCCAGCCGCCGCCGCAGATGCAAGGATCATGGCCAATGATTCGTAGAAGGATGAAAGGTTTGCATTGTCCGGGCAACGGAAGAAGTTTATTGGTAACTTGTCAGAGCACAACCGCACAAGGTACATCCCGTGCTGCAGCGCAAACGCATCCCATTCATCAGTCGGCGATATAACAATCATCTTCGTTGATGCAGAACAGTCCCTCACCCCGTCGAGTATGGACATAGAGGCTCTCGTCTTGCCAGAGCCTGGCAGTCCGCTTATTATAAAACCGAGGTTTAGCAGCCCTGCATCTATGCGAACTACCCTTCCGGTATCATAGACAGAATTCTTCAGGAAAGTCCCAACAGGAAGCCCTCCTTCCGCAACTGCACCCTCGTTTACTTCTATTATGTGGCTCGTGGAGTGGCAGCCTCTGAAATTTATAAGGCATTTTGCAAACTCATAGCCGAAGGGCACGAGTTTGGCCTTCGATACGTATTCAAGTGCGGTTTCTATGCTTCCTTCGAAGGGATTAGAATTGATCACGATCGTCCTTGACGATATGTAATCCCTAACCGAATCATCGCTTGCAATGAAAAGTATCTTATAAACGCAGCCGTTCTTTAGCATCGATCTATTGAGGTTCTCCAGCACCTCATACAGCAGCGCCGCCTCTTCGGACCCGGCAAAATCCTTTCCTTGCGCGGACTTGCTCACCCTGGCGCCGATGCCTGATTCTGATATTGAATAGCCGGTATTCCTGCTCAGCTCCCCCAGCCTTTTCTCTATTCGCACCTTTTCCTTTGCTATACTATCATATGCTTCCCTGCAGAAGATAACTATGAGCCTTCCACATGCTATTCCGGAATCGAATATATCAGATAAGAAATTCGGGCCTATGCTCTCCACGCTTCTGTAGAGGGACAGCGCATAGCCAGAAGCATCTACGTGCAGGTTCGATTTTTCCAAGCCAAGCCCCGGCAACGCCGCAGAAATCAGCCGCGCCGTGCTTTTATCCGGAAAGGAGAGCAGGGTTTGCCTCGCCGCGAAGTCGTATATCAGGCAGAATTCAGTATCTCCTATCACATCAAGGAACAGATCCGTGTCTATCGGTTTGTCAGGCAAAGAAGAAACGGCAAAAGTTTCGGTCATGCAACCAACATGCAGATCAGGATTGAAATTGCCAGCGTGCTGAACAATGCAGCTACAGACTTAGTAGAAAGCCCAATCCGCTCGGCCTTTAGCGCAATTACGGTTATTGCTGCCACGGAAGCAGCCAGCAAAGCAAAGACCGCAAAATGGCTGTAAGTAATGAAGTATGATTGCAGTGCCAATACGGCGAAGATAACGAGCAGAAGCGATGCAAACAGAGCAAAAGAAGCAACAATCCTGGCCTCCCTTTCCTTGGAATAGAGTTTGCGCAGCTCGCGAAGCATCAAATCACAAGACCCGTGCAATGCACGGGTCGTTTCTGGCGTGCCGCGTATGGCCACAAGCAGCCACATCGGCAGTATATATCTTGTATAAAAGTATAAAAATGTTTCTTTTATATATGAAAGTATAGTAAGATATATATACCTTTATGCGGCTATAATGATATAGCAAATGCGCGAGATTGGCGCTATACAAATAGATCGACTTATTCTGGTGGACCGCATGTATGGCACAAGCACAATGGAGCGCGAGCTCTATCTGGCCATATCGAACTACCTAGACGCGGTAGACAGGATGTACGCACCACAGATCTTGGACGAAGAGAAGGACCTGGAAAGGAAGCTGCGAAGAGTGAGAAGGGCAAAAAGGGTTGCAGATGTAGTCGCAGACATAGCAAAGCTGGGCAGCATAGAGGAGAACTTCGCAGACGAGGCTGGCCTTGACGTATCGCACAGGATAGAGATACGGGAGGACAGGCAAGAACTGAAGTGGAGCATAGAGGGCAGGCGTACCCCGCAGTAATGATGCAGTTTTTTCTTTTTTCTTTTTCTTTTTTATTTTTGTTTAGTAAGCCAGAAGGCTATTTAAGAATTGATACCATATTACTATTGGTAGCATGAAGCTCAAGAAGCTCACAATGGCAGAGAAACTTTCGATGCTGGATGGCTGCCAGGAAGTGCCTTTTACTGGAGAGTTTGACCAAACCTTCGATAGAGGGGTATATGTATGCAGAAGGTGCGGCGCCCATCTTTTCAAATCTGAGCATAAGTTCGATGCGCACTGCGGCTGGCCCGCATTCGATAAGGAGATGAGAGGGGCAGTGAAGAAGGAGCCGGACCCCGACGGCAAGCGCACGGCGATAGCGTGCAAACGGTGCGGCGCCCATCTTGGCCATGTGTTCATAGGTGAAAGGTTCACGAAGACCAATACCAGGCACTGTGTCAATTCCCTGGCCATGAGGTTCATGCCAAATGGTAAAAGGATAAGCACGCCTGTCAGAAGGGACAAGCACACGGAGGTAATACAGAACGGCGTAATAATTGATGCCGACAACCAAGAAGAAAAGTACTAGGTCGATGATGAATTGGCGAAAACCGAGGTCGTAGTTCTTGGCGGAGGTTGCTCCTGGTGTACAGAAGCGATATTCTCTATGTTCGATGGAGTGGTGAAAACAGCGCCTGGGTATTCTGGAGGGACGACAAAGAATCCGACATACGAAGAGGTTTGCGCTGGCGATACGGGCCACGCAGAAGTGCTCCGTATAGAATATAACCCAGAAATCACGCCTCTCGGAAAAATCCTTGATATATTCTTCAAGATGCACGACCCAACATCCCTAAACAAGCAGGGAAATGACAAAGGCGCCCAGTACCGCTCGGCAATTTTTTACACAACAGAAAGGCAAAAAGAGGAAATAGGGAAATTCATAAAAATGCTTCAAAAAAACACCGCAAAGCCGATAGTCACGGAAGTAAAGAAACTCAAGGCATTCTACCCCGCGGAGGACTACCACAAAGACTACTTCAAAAAGAACCCGGCAAATCCGTACTGCATGTTCGTGATTAGACCTAAAGTCAATAAGATAAAGAAAGAATTCGGGGTGTAGATCACCACTCCAGCATCACCATTCCCACTGTTATTATAACCAAACCCGGGGCGAAAGAAAGCCACTCGGCAGGGTTGACTATAAGGAAGTACACCAAGACTGGCAGCAATTCAAGGTCCGATAGTACGTATCCCGTGGCAACCACGCCTCTGCTGAATCTTACGAGCAGCTTCATCATCACGGTTTCGGAATAGAATGCCACGAACAGCCCCGCGCCCACAATGACAAGTAAAACCCAATACACTATGCCGATGCTAAGAGGCGGATAAGCCCCTCCAGTTATAGTGAGAAGCAGAAGGAATAGTACGGACTGTATGCCCTGTATATAAAATATCGTGACCTGCTTGCTCTCTAATGTCTTCACTGAAAGATAATAGAAGTAAGTCGCCAGCCCGGCAAAGAGCGCAACCCCGACGCCTAGTCCGATCGTATTGAAATTCAGTGAATATGCTCCGTGTTGCACTGCGAGGCTCTCGGCCACCAGTCCGATGGAAACCAGGAACGCGCCAAGAGCATAATCTACTAGCTTCCTCCTGCCTTTGCTCTCTTCAAACCAGAGCAGCGCGGTGAATATGACTATCTCGGCAGAGGCGAAAGAGCTGGCCGCCGGGACCCCAGAATATACTATCACGGAAAAGAGGAGATAGTTGGCTACCAGGAAGCAAAGCCCGGATAGTATCGGGTATTTCAGGTATGATACCTTTCCGACCCCTACTCTGCCGCGTGCGCTGATGAATACAAATAAGGCGGATATGCCTTCTATCACGAAAAGCAGGAAGAGCGATGATACGCTCCTGTCCATGTTCAGCAGCGCCCCGGCCCCTATGTACCAAATCGCATACGCGATACTGACTACAAGAGCCGCAGAATAAGCGGCGCTCTTGGTTGCTTTCATACTATAACAAACAACCTCAAGCTTATAAAATGTTCATGGCATCGTGCTTGTTCAATCTCACATGGCGCCAGTCCTGTCGCATTTCCTAGAAGAGATACGTAGTCTCCAACATTTCCTGTTATCGTATAAACGCCAGGGTAGGGATTTGAACCCTAAAGCCCCGAAGGGCACCGGTTTTCTTTCGCATCACAGATCAGCTCTTGACGTCTTAGACTCAAGACCGGCGCGTTACCAGATTCTGCCACCCTGGCTCGCTTATCCTTAATCATGTCTATTATTTAAGATTTTGGTGATTGTTTGATTGATAGAATAAAAACACAGTTTGGAAAAATAAGAGGGTTTGTTTCCGGTTTGTTTTTTAGGAGAAAAGAAGAGGGCATAACTATAGGAAAGGCAAGGGCGATCCTCAAGGACCGCAAAATCGTAAGGATAAGGTCTAATGGCAGGCAGTCTTCAGTAGAGACGTACCCCTGCGCGGCGTGGAGGCGTTTCAGAAAGACATTGACCATATTCCCGTCTAAGGAGCCGAATCCCCACATAGTTGTGGTTGGGATGAGCGGATTCGGCAAGAGCACGCTCTTCAAGTCCATGCTCATAGACATAAAGAGGATGGGCAAGGCAGCCATAATATTCGATGCACACAATGAGCATGAGAAGGCGGTAAGGGCCTTGGGTGGCAGCACATTCGATGCCTCCAGAACGGCGATAAACATATTGGAGCTTGACGGAATAAGCAAGCAGCAGAGGATCTATGACATAGTCGGGCTCTTCAAGAAGGTCTACGGGCTTGGGCAGATACAGGCAACAAAACTCTCCCAATGCCTATCATACACATACAGGAAAGCCGACATAAAAGGAACCGAAAAGAAGGCGCCGACAATACGCGAGCTGATAAACGAGATAAACATATTCATAAGCAATTCAAGGAGCTCTTCGGAAAAGACAAGCCTTATGCACCTGAAGGAAAAGATGTACCCGCTTATGGAGAACGGGGCCAGGCATCCTATAGAGATAGGCAGGCTGAAGGATGGTATAAGCTCCTTCTCTTTGGCCGGGTTGAAAAGCAAGGAGGCGAGGATAATATACATACACGAGCTGCTTAGGAGGCTGTATTCCGAAATGAAAGCAAATCCCACGGAAAAGGGACTCAGGCTGTTTATAATGGTGGACGAGGCGCAGTTCCTGCTAAATTCCCAGGGCGATTCGCCGATAGTCACAAGCATGGTAGAGGAGGGAAGGAAATACGGAGTCGGGGTGGTAATAGCCACACACATATCATCCAATCTGGACAGGCAGATACTGGCGAATGCCTCAACACTTATATCGTTCTACCCGAGAGACCCGCAGGAAATAAACTACATAGCGAACGCCATGTCTGGCGGCATGCCGATACTGGCTGCTGCCATAAAGGGCAGGCTCAGGATGCTGAAGCAGAACCAGGCGATAGTCGTAAGCGGAAGGACTAAGGCGCCGGTAGCGGTGGACATAGTGCGCGCTTCGGGCCTGGCAAAAAAGATAGAACAGATGGAAGTCTCAAAAAGCGAAGGCCCGCCGCCAGTGCTGGAAATAAATGAGCCGATGGAGTACGGAGAGGCGGCAGCTAAAGCCGGGTCAGATAGTCTAGATAGGGAAATAGCAAGCGGCAGCATAGAGAAGGAGAGAGTGGCCATCGGCAAGGAAGAGAAGGAATTCGTAATGAGCAGGGGGAACAAGAGCACAGAGCATGAGGTTTGTACAGGAACGATTTCAAAAAGGCTCTCTAACTTGGGAATAAGGCACTACGTCCTGGGCAACCTAATGGGGCCTGACAGAATAGCATACAT
>JAJYVY010000026.1 GCA_021791775.1 Microcaldota archaeon
TCTTTTGCGACTATCCCTTTCTCTATTGCGATTTCTAACGCGGATCCGAAAATATACCACCTGATTCTCATATCGAATTGCGTCCCTCCCCATCCCTTCCACTCTGGTTGCCAAATCGTGTGTTTCTCTGCAAATTCCTTGGCGGTTTCGAATGAATTAAATACCATAACCCCGTCTTTCGCCGTTACGGCACCAATGCAGGACTTGACAAAAGTCAAATCGCCAGAATGCGCCCAATACCGCAGCGTGTAATCAAATCTATCGGCGCAGAGCTGCGGCTGTTCACGCTCAAGGAGGCCGTAGGCCTTCAAATCAGATATTTTATTAGGATTGAACCCATGCTTTTCAAGAATATTTGACAGTTCTGTGCCATCCGCAAAAAATTTATAGTGTATCTTGTCTTGGTAATCCTCATTCTGCCCGCCGCCAAACACGTAATCGATCAGGTGGGAGAATGCGGTATGCGAAACGTCGTGCAGCAGTCCTGCAACCTGTTCTTCGAGCGTCGCGTTTACCATTTTCAGAGCTAGCATGACACCGACGCAGTGCTCGTACCTGTAAAAGTTCGGTTGGCTCGGCAAGATGTATTCTTTTGGCACTCCCTGATTGCATATGCCCTTCAGACGGATGAATGCTTTTGCAGCCATAAGGTCTATCAGAACATTTTCCTTTATTTCCTTACTGCCGTATACAATGTCTTCTACAATCATTAGCATCACATGCGCGGCAGAAGCCGTCTTGCGCTCTGCGTACATAAAGGGTTATCTGCACTTCTGCTCGGCCCTGTATCCCAAGAGCGTGGCTAACGTGCGCTTAAGGTTGCTCCTTCCGGCCTGGCCTGGTTCACACGCGCAGCCACCAGATGGGGCAGGGCGTCTACGCTTCCGCGCAGGTCCTGTACAAACGCATGGCACTCGAACGGCATTGGCCCGCCAAAAGGGATTTGCGGATGGGAGACCCTTAGCCTCCCGCCTATCTGCCGATACTATTGCCTGTTGGCTTTATAAATATCTTTCTGGATTGCGATGCAAGAGTCTGCCTGCGATATAAACAATTGACGTTTTACACAAAAACCTTATAAATGGCCCTTGCTTCAGGTTTCCTGAGCATATGTCTTTGACTACTGTTTCCCGCGGGAAGCCTCCTGAAGACTGGCCGGTAGAGATAAGGAAAGGGGGCATTCTGCTGCATCACGGCGTGCTTAACGATGCTTCCGGACGGCTTATAGATGTATACTGCCCGGAAAGGAGGGTTCCGTGCATTGATATTGATCAGAGCGGTTTTGAGGAACTTGCAAACCGGATCGCGTCATTGTGCGAAGGAGCTGGTAGCAAGGCTGGCTTTAAGCTGGGTTCCGGCCATGCCGACATAACGGCCGGCATATCAAAGATTGAGTTGCACCTGGAAAAAGAAGCCATATCCGTAAGGGGCGCCAGGGAGTTTACAGGAGTGCCTGACAGCACCTGGGGGGACAGAATACGCTTTGCTCTGATAGATGCTTATGCCGTCATGACTATATCTGCAGCTGTGGAGCTTCTGCTTGAAAGAAGTGGCGTGCAGGCAAGAAAGGGGGCTCTATCAGGAATGCTGCGCAGCAAAACCTACAAAACAATGGTAGGCTACCTCTGAGAGCCTTTCCCTTATCCTTTTAAATATCTGAATGGCGCATACAGTTCCGTGGTGCTAATTTGAGCGATGAAGAGTATATGAAGCTTCTTGACAGGGCGTTCGCTAATGCGCGGGACCTGGCTAGCAACGCATCTGACTTCGTAATACCTAAAGTGGATTCTCTAATACAAGGAAACAAAACAATAATCAGAAATTTGGGGGTGCTGGCGGACAAGGCAAGGCGCGACCCCAAGGAAATGGCGCGATACATAAGCAGGGAGCTTGGAGTTCCTGCAGGCGTTGAAGAACTGCGCCTTATTATAAGTGGAAAATTCCAGGCAGCGGAGCTCGATATGCGGATTCAGAGGTACTTTGAGACTTATGTTATATGCAAGGAATGCCATAAACCGGACACAAAGCTCGAGAGAGCGGGGCGGGGCATGCTCTATTTGATGTGCGAGGCTTGCGGCTCTAGGTATGGAGTAAAGAACTATTAGTGATATGATGAGAGGGCCGAAGATTGACCGAAGGCGCGGCGCGCCGATAGAATACAAACTCAGGCTCCCTGAGACCGGGGAGGTGGTCGGAACTGTGGAGCGGGTTGCCGGCGCATCAAAATTCCTTGTGGATTGCAAGGACGGCAACAAACGGCTGTGCTCTCTTCCTGGAAAACTTACACGGAGGTTCTGGATAAAGGAAAACGACATTGTTATAGTGAAGCCGTGGTCCATCCAAGGCAATGAAAGAGGCCATATAGTCTGGAGGTACAGCGCTATAGACATAAGCAAACTCCGCGAACGGAAGCTGATCTGAAATCCATTGCCATTGTAGTTGCATCTCTCTCTAAAAGCGATAGTCTTTTTAAAGAGAAAAGACATTAGGTCATGACTTGTTACGGGGCGCAGAGATGCAAACACTTAATGACCTTCTAGGCGAATCAAAAATTTTCCTGAATAGAGAAGTGCTATCGCCGCACTACACGCCAAAGAAGCTGGTTTTCCGGGAGCGGGAGATAAACAGCATCGAGAGGGCGGTGGCACCCGCATTGAAAGGCGAGCGCGGCAGAAACCTTTTCGTTTACGGCAAAACAGGCACTGGGAAAACGTCGTGCGTTAACTACGTCATTGAAGAGATAAAAAACATACCAAATACGAAAGTGAAGATTTCGTATATAAACTGCAGGATGTATAATTCCAGATTCAAAATTTTGGCCAGAATAACAGCCGACCATCTCCCCACTTATGCCAAACGCGGATATGGTGCCGTAGATCTGTACGAGAGGCTGAGAAGCTGGATAGAAGAAGACAGCAAGATATTCATCCTTGCCCTTGATGAGATAGACATGGTGAAGGACCTCGACGACCTCGTCTACACGATGACAAGGATAAACAGCGATATAAAGGCCGGGGGCGTTGCGATAATAGGCATATCGAACAAGGTTTCATTCAAGGAAGAACTGGATCCGCGCAGCCTTTCCACATTATACGAGACCGAACTCGTTTTCCCTCCTTACTATGCTACAGAACTCTACGCCATAATAAAGGAGAGGGCGGCTTTTGGCTTCAGGAAGGGAGTGATAAGCGATGAAATACTGCACTTCATAGCTGCGCAGGCGGCTAAGGAAGGCGGGGATGCACGGTTCTCATTGAAGGTTCTCTCCAAAGTGGGCGAACTTGGTGAAGAACGTAACTTATCAACGATAAGCATGAAGGAGGCGCAGGATGCATCGAGGGTAACCGAAGATGATGTGGTTTATGAACTGATAGGCACTCTGCCTGAGCACCAAAAACTAGTACTTTACTCTGTTGCATTGCTTACGCAGAGCGGAGGGACATACAAGAAGCTGACTGATGGGGTAGACACGTACCTGTTCAGCGGGGAGGTTTACAACAGATACAAATCAATATCGGAAAGCATGAAGAAGCAGCCAAAAAGCGAGAGATGGTATAGGAAGTATCTTTCTGAATTGGAGATGCAGGGGCTTATTGCGTCTTTCGAATCAGGAAAAGGCATAAGGGGGCATACAAAGTTGGTAAAGCTTCTCTGCCCTGCAAAAAAGACAAGAGACATCATAGAGAAGGATGTTTTCGGAATGGAAACAGAAGTTGAATAGGGGGGTCGCATTGGCGTACTATGACTTGGTCTTCGGCAGCTGCGACATAGACAGCGAACTACCAGGCAGGCTCGGCTTCAAAAAAATAGGGATAGTTGACGAGGATATACAGGTTGTGGATGTTTCTGGAGGAAAGAAAGCCAATTCTACTGACGCGATTGCCGTAGGCCCTGCAGGCGCAGCCTTGATAGGAGAAGCCAGCCGCGGGGTTAAGTCTATTTTGATAAAAGACTATTCGTTGGACAATAGCCTTGTCGCCGCCATTGCTGAAAATAACACGATACTTGTCATGCCTGTATCTGATTTGATGAAGGTTTCAGGTATAAAAAGATCGAGATTGATGTTTAAGATGCAGAGGCTTGTAGAGAGCGCGAAAAAGCATAAAATTCAGGTGGCTTTTGTGACTATGGCGGATTCCAGAGGCAATATGTGCTCCTATATGCAGCTCATAGAACTATCGAAACTTATCGGCGCGGATGGAGATTATGCAAGGCGGAGCGTGTCAGAGACAAACAGGGTGCTTGTAAATGATTAGGCAAAAACACAGGTATATACTAGTAGAGAGCAGCCAAAAAATTGCGGAAGGGAATTTAGATGCCTTTTCGGCTGCGCTTTATGAGGCCTTGCTGGATTATGTTGGGGGGCTGCAATACCACAAAGTGAACCCGAAGGTCGTAAAGCTCGCAGATGACAGGCACTTCATTATAAAGTCGAATTTGAGCGGATGTGGCAGCCTCATCGCAGCCCTGGCGCTAATAAAGAACGTGAGCAACGAAGCGACCTACTTTTATACGCTTAAGACCTCTGGAACTATCAGGGCATTGCTTTCCAATACAAAAAAGTCGGCATAAGCAATAAATACTTCTGGTGGGTGTTTTATTTATGGGGAGCAGCGAAGACACTAAAGATGGAGGCGCAGAAAAGCTTGTTCTTAGCTGGAAAGAGTTTGGGGACTTGGCTGGGAAGTTGGCAGACAGGGTTGCAGAGTTAGATAAGGGAAAATTTGATCTTGTTGTGGCAATGGCGCGCGGGGGGATTCCGTTGGCGATGTTCGTTGCCGATAAACTGCAGATTGCGGTAGACTTTATGCGTGTTAAATCCTACAAAAGCCTTAGCAATAAAACAGAACCCAAACTGATTTTTGACGTGCATACTAACATAAAAGGCATGAAGATTTTGGTAGTGGATGATCTTGCTGATACTGGAGATACGCTTGCATTCGCGGTGAAGCACCTAAAAGAGAAGTGCGAGGCAGGCGAAATAATAACCGCCGCAATGTTCCTAAAGCCAAGGAGTGCGTTTACTCCTGATTTGTACGTAAGGGCGATAGATACGTGGGTGGTCTTTCCATGGGAGCTAGGGGAGAGTGGGCTCCTCGATTTGCAGAAACAGCAGATAGAGAATAATAAATTGACTGTTTATATTGCGAACCCGCTTGGTTTTTCGCATGCTGGCAAGCACTATCTGAATACAGTGCTGCTTCCGGCTTTGTCGGTTTTGGGTGTCAACATAGTTAATCCCTGGGAAGAGCGCGCATCGCAGGGGACCAGATCTCTCAAAGGCGTTATAGACGGAAAGAACCTGAATGATGTGATAGCAATAGGAATGAACAACATAGAGGGATTGAAAAGGTCGGATGTTGTTTTGGCTGTCTTGGATGGACCAGACGTAGATAGCGGAACGGCAGGTGAAATAGGTTTTGCTTATGGCTTGGGCAAATTGATACTCGGATACAGAGGTGACGCGCGGGTGGTGACGGATGCACCATCTACCAAGATTAATCTACAGATAGAGACGTTCATAAGGGCTTCTGGCGGCAGCGTTTATGACACTATAGAGGAGGCTATAGCGGAAATAAACAGGGTAAATGCGTCGAGAAATGCATCGAGATATAAAGAAGAGGCGCTCACTGGTTCATAGGAAAACCTTATTAAACTTATAGCTACTAATACTACTGCGAATTGTTATTCGATTTTCTGCTTATTGACTTTTTGGTGTTATTGTGTATCCAAACATACAAGCATATGATAGAGGAGTGATGTTCTCTCCTGACGGCAAGCTTTTTCAGGTAGAATATGCCAGGGAGGCGGTAAAAAGGGGTGCGACATCTATCGGCGTAGCTACAACTGAGGGTGTTGTATTTGTTGCGCACAAGAATATAACCGCCCCGCTCACAGTACCGTCAAGCATACAGAAGATATTCCGTGTCGACTCTTTCATAGGAGCGACATACAGCGGCATAGTCGCCGATGCTCTCCACCTTGTAAACGTAATGCGCGCTAGGACGCAGACACACAGGATGGTCTACAACGAGACCGAGTCTGTCGAGACAATCGCCAGAGAGATATCGGAAGAGTTGCTTATG
This sequence comes from Microcaldota archaeon, assembly GCA_021791775.1. Lineage (GTDB taxonomy): Archaea > Micrarchaeota > Micrarchaeia > Micrarchaeales > Micrarchaeaceae > JAJZAB01. Next base: position 6,087 of record JAJYVY010000026.1, read on the forward strand.
GCTACGCAATACGGAGGCATACGCCCTTATGGGCTGTCCGTCCTTGTAGGAGGGATAGACAAGGAGCCGCGCCTATTCGAAATAGACCCTGCGGCAACAATCGCTGGTTTCAAGGCAGATGCGATAGGGGCTGGAAAGAATGTTGCTGATGAATCTCTCGAGAAAGAGTACAAGGATGATATGCAACTCGACGATGCGATTTCTATGTGCGTTAGGATAATCAAAAAGATAAGCGAAAAGCGCGCAATAGATGAAAACAATCTTGATATAGCAACAATAACAAAGGCTGATGGATTTTCTTTGATGCCTATCAAAAAGGTTGCTGACTTCATTTGATATGGATTAGTGTTTGTGATGATTTATGGCTTCTTCTAAGATGGTGATAGCCAAATATGAACGGGGAGGCTTGACATTCGAAATACTTGTAAACTCGGATCTTGCATTCGACTATGTGAACGGCAAGGGAACCGATCCTCTTAAGGTGGTCGAGGCTGAAGAGATATTCAAGGATGCGCGAAAAGGAGAGCGGCAAAGCCCGGAGAAGATCCAGAAAGTTTTCGGCACAACCGACCTCGGCAAAGTGATAGATACAATACTCAAGCATGGCAACGTTCCGATAACCACAGAACAGAGGAACAAATTTATTGAGGAGAAGAGGAAGCAGATAATAGCCATAATAGCGAAGAATTCGATAGACCCTAGAACAAAAGCGCCAAACCCTCCATTAAGAATCGAGAATGCGATGAGGGAGGCGAAAATCAGCATCGACCCCTTCAAAAGTGCGAACGAACAGATTGATGATGTGGTAAAGAAGATCAATGCGCTGATACCGATTAAATTCGCAGTAGCTAAGATAGAGGTAACAATACCGGCTGATGCTGCGAACGGATGCTATGGCATATTAAAACAGTATGGATTGAAGTCGGAGAAATGGCTGCAGGACGGCAGCCTTAATGCTGTAGTGGAATTCCCTGCAGGAATGCAGGGTGAGTTCTTCGATAGGATAAACAAGGCGACGCAAGGAAGGGTCGAAACGAAACTTATAGAAAACTGATTGAATGAAAAACATGGTATTCCCGGGAGACATGGTATCCAATGCGCCGATAAGGAACGCGTATGTGTATGTAGAGGATGGTAAGAGCTATGCCATGACAATTGGCACCTATGACGCCGCTTCTGGGCAGTTCGTTCCTTTGGAAGGGAATTGGACCCCAAGAATTGAAGATACAGTAATAGGTATTATTTCATCGGAAAGGAACAATGTATATGAGGTTGACTTGAATTTCCATGGCAGGGCCCTGATAATCGGGGGAAAATTTGAAAAATTCTCCTTCAAGGTAGGCGATGTTGTAGAAGCAACAATAAAGGACATAGAAGACAGAAGGACCATAATCCTCGTATATCCCAGGCTGCTGAGCGGGGGTTTGATACTTCTGGTAAAGCCGTCTAAAATACCCAGAGTCATAGGAAAGGATAACACCATGGTGAAGCAGATAGCGGATAGCACAAAATCTACGATTGCAGTAGGCAGGAACGGCATGGTATGGCTAAATGGCGGTGATGCTGGGTTGGCTGCCGCTGCCATACAGAGGATAGAAAACGAGGCGCACGTACCCGGACTCACAGAACGCATAAAGAATATGGTAGAAAAAACAGAAAAAAGGTAAGCGTATGGCTTCAAAAGCAAACAAACCAGAATTGATAGTAAACGGAAAAAGATTGGACGGAAGAGGGTTCAGAGAACTACGGCCTATTAAGATAGAGGCCGGCATCTTAAAGAATGCCGATGGGTCGGCATATCTTGAATGGGGCAACAACAAAGTGCTGGCTGCGGTGTATGGGCCTGTGGAAGCCCAGCCAAAGCACATGGCTGATCCTACAAAGGCGATAATAAAGTGCAGGTATTCCATGGCACCGTTTTCGTCTCTGTCTGAGCATGGTCGAAGCGGGCCGAATAGGAGAGCCATAGAGATATCCAAAGTAACAAAAGAGGTGTTCGAGAACGTTGTAATGCTAAATGAGTTTCCTGGAAGCCAGATCAACATCTTCATAGAGATTTTGCAGAGCGATGGAGGGACCAGGGCTGCCGGGATAACCGCTGCGGCAGTGGCTCTCGCAAGCGCCGGGCTCCATATGAAAGACCTAGTCTATGCGGTGTCGGTAGGAAAGATTGGAAAGGAGCTCGTGCTTGATCTGGATATGATAGAAGACAACTACTCTGATTCGGATATGCCGATGGCAATATCGCCAAGGAATGGCGGTCTGCTTCTTCTGCAGATGGATGGAGAGTACACTAAAGAAGAGCTGGCTGAGGCAATCAAAATCGCGGCTGAGGCAGGCAAGACGATAAGCAAGGTGCAGAAGGATGCCCTCCGCTCTGTATACGAAAAGGTAGAAGAGAGATATAATGGTGAATGATATGGAAGCAATGGACATGATAAAAACCGCGTACATCAGAGGCCTATTGGCAAAGGGCACTAGAGAGGACGGAAGAGCAAAGGGCGACTTCAGGAGTATAAAGATCTCTGCCGGGATACTCCAGAACGCCGAAGGCTCTGCGCAGGTAGACTTGGGCGCTACGAGGGTTCTCGCCGGGGTCAAACTCGACCTGGGGGAGCCGATGGAAGATACACCGAACGAAGGTGCAGTGGCTATGTCCGCAGACCTTCTACCTCTAGCATCTGCAGATTTCGAGATGGGCCCGCCTAGCCCTGATGCAATAGAACTTGCGCGAGTTGTCGATAGAGGAATACGCGCAGGCAGGTGCGTTAATACGGAAAGCCTCTTCATAGAGGAGGGGAAGGTATGGAATATCTATGTAGATATCTACGTGCTCAATTATGATGGAAATCTATTCGATGCTAGTGAAATTGCGGCTATGAGCGCGCTCTTGAATACCAAGGTGCCTGAATACGAAAATGGCAAAGTTATAAGAGAGAAAAGGATAAAAGCGCTTAAGGTTGATAATATGGTGACATCCGTAACATGCGCGAAAATAGATGGAGGCATAGTTTTTGACCCGACCGGCAACGAGGAGACTGCTGCGCAGGCGAGGCTTACTGTCGCAACAGATGGCCAATACATAAGGGCGATGCAGAAGGGGTTGGGAGGAAGCTTCACTCAGCAAGAGGTTTTGGATGTTGCAAATGGAGCATTTGAGAGGCACGGCATGCTAAAAAACGCAATAGAAAGTTCAATGTGATGGAAATGGCAAGCTCAAACATAAGATATGGGGCTAGGATACGAAAGAGGGCCAGAGCGGTCAAGTCGAGCAAGATTTCATTGTACAAATGTGAGATGTGCGGCAGGATGAGCGTTAAAAGGATAAGCACAAGCATATGGAAATGCAGGCACTGCGGCGCAACTTACGCCGGAGGGGCGTATACTATGACTACAGCTGCAGGCGAGGCGGCAAGGCGCCTAGTCGAGGATTATGCCTCGAGAACGTGATTCGAATGGTAAAAGTGGTGTATCAACCGATTGTGACTTTGGTGGTCCATGATGTTGCAAAGGTACCTCTCGATGACCTTATCAGGGAACGAATTACTCCTGGAGCCACACTGCCTCTGTATTGGTGCAATGGTGTGCTGTTCAGCTTCGCATCACCACCCATGGTTGATGAGATGGTGAAGGACTATGTGGACGGCAAGATTCATTGGATGGAAGTCCATTATGTCGAAATGAAGCAGTATAAGCCAGTTATAGAGTTGAATGACGAGCATTACAACAGCGTGA